>NZ_UBIZ01000285.1:0-57126 GCF_900465275.1 Parafrankia sp. Ea1.12
CGTCAAGAAACCCGGCGAACCCGCCTCGACCCGCCACCCAGGCCCGCCAACGATCCGGCTCCACCCCCTCGCCCCACGCGCAGCATGACCAGATCCCAGCAAGATCAAACTACGCTTCACGGCATTGGATCAGGACAGGCAGCGGACACACCAGAAGGAGAGCCCGGCGAGGGCGAGAGTGAGGGCGACATAGATTCCGGTCTTGTACCACTGGAACGGCCAGAAGCGGCTCGCCGGGTGGTAGTGCCGCGTCAGGCTACGTTCGCCCCTGTCAACGACCTGGCGTAGCTGCTTGTCTTGGACGTGCTTGTTCCGCCAGATGATGTAGCGGCGGATCACCGATGCTTGGGTGCGGTGGTTGCGGTGGTCGGTGCCGTCCAACGCGAAGTAGCGCAGGGCGGTGAACTGGGCCTCTATGCGGTTGAGCCAGCTATTGCAGGCGGGGTGTAGGCGATCTCGACGTTGCTCGCCGCCACCCAGTCCCCGACCCGGCTGTCGACCCGGGTCGACAGGTGCGGGCTGCAGTTGTCACAGACGATCGCGATCCGGGCCTGGTTGAACGACACGCCCTCCTCACGGGGCAAGACCCGTAGGCCCTCATGGCTGATGTCGGCGACCACCCCCTCTGCGACCAGGAACTCTGCGAGTTTGGTCAGGCTCCAGGTCGAGAACGGCAGCTGGTGCTCGGAGGGACGGGACTTCGCGATCTTCTTGATCTCCCTGCGCTCGGGTGGGTGAACTTCCGGGGCCGCCCGCCGGCGTACTTCGAGTAAAGGGAGTCGAACCCGTCGGCGTTGAAGTTGTGGATCACATCGCGGACCCGGTCCTCCGACGTGAACGTCACCTCGGCGATCTTCGTCAGCCTGCGTAGCTCGCCGACCGGTTCGCGGGCGTCGTCGACCCGCAGATCGACCTCGCCGCTGACCGGACGCCCGCTTCGCGTGTCGCCGACGGCGTGGCCGGGTCGACGACCCGCAGGGCGGCGGACTGCCCGCCGCGTAGATCGCCGCCAGTCTGGTCCGCCGCAGCCAGCGCGGCGACCAACCGCGCTGGGAAGGGCTGCGTCGCCGAGGCGTCATAAGCCGCGACGGTCCGCTCGGCGACTCCGGGGTGTTCCATCAGGTTCGCCGCCACGCAGACGTCCTCGCGCCGGGCGACGCTGACCTCCGCTTCCACCCGCGGCCCTGACACGACCGCGACTCCGCCGCCGGCTGCCACGATCCCAAGCTGCGCCCCGTCCGCCCCGGGCAGCCGGGCAGCCGGGCCGCCGGGCCGCCGGGCCGCGACGTTGTCTGCCGACAACCCCGCGTGAAGCCAGTCGAGCGCCAAGTCCCCCCAGCGCCACGGCGAGTACACCGCTCGCGGTCGCGACCCCCAGCCACCCCGTCTCAGGGTCACGGGCCACGATCGAGACCGTCACCCGTGCAACCCTAGAGGTAGCAGCCGAACCCTCCGCTGGAGCTCTTCCCTCTGCCGGAGACCGCCCATCCCTGATGCCGATCGGGCACCCCGGAGAACTCTGCGAGGGTGGGCCGGCGCGTGACCTCACCGGCTCGGCAGCCTTGCCGCGCTCGTCACGACAGGTTGAGCGCGTCCGCGACCGTGGCGAGATAGTCGACGTGACCGTCAGCGGAGTCCAGGCCGCGTCCCATCGTGGCCACGGAGACGTGGGTTCCGCCGGCTTCGCGCCAGGCATCGATCTCCGCCGTGAGGTCGCCTACTCCGCCCCGGGGAAGAACCACGTAATCGGCGCCGAACTCCTCGACCGACCGGCCGAGGCCGTGCAACTTCTCGCGTAGCCGCTTCCAGGCGGCCAGGGCGTGATCGACGCCGAAGCCGCCGAAGAAGACGAAACCGTCCGCGAGCCGGGCCGCCCGGTCGAACGCGGCCTCGCCGGACCCGCCGAGCCAGATCGGGACGGGCCGGGACGGCTTCGGCACGAGCGCGGCCCGGTCGACCCGGTCGAAGCGGCCGGAGAAGTCGACGACGGGTTCGGTGAACAACCGGCGAAGCAGCGTGATCTGTTCTTCCTGCCGAGCCCCGCGGGTGCGGAAGTCCTGGCCGAGGGCCTCGTACTCGACGGAATTCCAGCCGACCCCCACACCGAGACGCAGCCGACCGCCGGACAGGAGATCGACATCGGCTGCCTGCCGGGCCACGAGTGCGGTCTGACGCTGCGGGAGAATCAGGACCCCGGTCGCGAAACCGATACGTTCGGTGATACCGGCCAGATAAGCGAACATCACGAACGGGTCGTGGAACGGGTCCTGCTCGGTGTAGGGGCCTGACAGCGCGGGCGTCCTGTCGGCATGTACGGCGCCGAGCACGTGGTCGTAGGCGAGCAGGTGGTCGAAGCCGAGGTCCTCGACGGCGGTCCCGATCCGCCGGACGGCGTTCGGATCGCCTCGAAGCTCGATCTGCGGGTAGACGACACCGATCTGCATGGACGTCATTGTGCGCTGCCGATCTTGAGGATGTTGATCGCCACCCCACTGACACGCCGGTCGGGGCGGCTCGGCCGGCTCGGCCGGGACCACACCACGGCCGATCCTTCTACCAAACGTAGAAAGTAGACTGGACCCGGTGCAACGAAGATCGCTCGCCGCGACGTCGACCGCAGCGCTCACGACCCTGACGGCAGTCGCCGTGATGATGCTGGCCGTCATTCTCGTCACGCCCCGTCCCGCCTGGGCGCACTCAACGCTACACAGCACCGACCCGGCCGACGGGTCGACCCTGGAGGCGCCACCCACCCGGATCTCGCTGGTGTTCAGCGAGGCCGTCTGGGCGGACTACGCGACTGTCGCGGTCACCCGCGCCGGCGGCGGCCAGATCCCGGCCGATCCGCCGCAGGTCACCGACACCACCCTCTCGGTCGCGGTGCGGGACGTCACAGCGGGCGACTACCACGTCGCCTGGCGTGTGGTCTCGACTGACGGGCATCCGATCAGCGGCGAGTTCTCCTTCGCGGTGGCCGCTCCCCCCGCCGCTGTGGCCACGACGGCCACACCCGAACCCGCGGCACCGCCGGGCGGCGCCACGACCCCGGGCACGGCGACCACCGCCGCGCCGCGGCCGACAGACCCCGCGCCGACGCCGCCGGCCACCTCGGAACCCGCCGGGGACGGCGGCAACGGCTGGGTCATCGGAGTGGTCATCGCCGGGCTGGCCGTACTCGGCGGCGCGGTACTGCTGATCCGACGGAACCGGGAGTAGGAACGATGGCCGTTCCCGTTGTCGCACTGGCCGCGCTGCTGGCGCTGGTCGCGCTGGTGGCCGTCGTCGCCACCGGCCCCGCGGGGGTGGACCTGCCGGGGCTGCCCGACGCCGGTTCGCTCACCCACTGGGGGCTGCCGGTGGCCCGGGTGGTCAGCGAGGTGGCCGCCGTCGGGACGGTCGGCTGGCTGCTCGCCGCGGCCGTACTCATCCCCGCCCAACAGGGCCGGCTCGGCGCGGTGGCACGCCGCCACGGGCGGGCGGCAGCGGTCTCGGCGGCGGTGTGGGCGGTGGCGGCGCTGGCCGAGCTGGTGTTCACCGCCTCCGACATCACCGCGCGCCCACCCGGCGAGGTGCTGGACCCTGCGGCGCTGCGCTCCTTCGTCTCCGCCGCCCCGCAGGGCAGGGCGCTGCTCATCGTGGCCGTCGCGGCGCTGGCCGTCGCGCTGGTGAGCGCGACGCTGATGTCGACTGTGGCCGCCGGATGGCTGCTCGCGCTCGCCTGCGCGGCGCTGCTCCCCCCGGTCGTCACCGGGCACGCGGCCGGATCGTCACAGCACGCGCTCGCCGTCATCGCGCTCGGCCTGCACATCACGGCGGCCGTGGTCTGGATGGGCGGCCTGCTGGCCCTGCTGACCATGCGGGCCCTGCCGGACACCACCTTCTTCGCCGCGTTGCGGCGCTACTCGCGGCTGGCCGCCTGGGCCGCGGGGGCCACCGCGGTCGGAGGCGTGGCCAGCGCCGCCGTCCGGCTCGGCGGGTTCGGCCCGCTGTTCGACGACCGGTACGGCCTGCTGGTGCTCGGCAAGGCCGCCGGCCTCCTCACCGCCGTCACGCTCGGCGCCCTCGTGCGCCGCCGGGTGATCACCGCTGCCGTGGCCGGCGACCGCGCCGACGCGAGTGCCGTCCGAACGGACCCCAAGCCCGCGGACACCGTCGACGCGGCCACGGCAGGCGCGGGCACGGCAGGCGCGGGCACGGCGAATGCGGCCGCCGGCGGCGTACCCACCCGCCTGAGCGCGTTCCGGCGGCTCGCCGCGGTCGAGATCTGCGTTCTCGCGGCGACGTTCGGACTGGCAGCGGGCCTGGCGCAGACGGCGCCGCCGGTCAACGACTCGGCGCTGCCGACCGACCCGACCGAGGGCCTGCTCGGCTACCCGATGCCACCGCCGATCACACCTGGACGGCTCCTCACCTCCTGGCATCCCGACTGGGTGTTCCTCGGCCTGGTCGCCCTCGCCGCCGGCCTGTACCTGACCGGGGTCATCCGGCTCGCGCGCCGCGGCGACAGCTGGCCGATCGGCCGCACGATCGGGTTCCTGACCGGACTCGCGCTGGTCGCCGTCGTGACGTCCGGCGGCCTCGGCACCTACGGGCCGGTGCTGCTCAGCGTGCACATGACCCAGCACATGATCCTCACGATGCTGGCGCCGATCCCACTGGTGCTCGGCGCGCCGATCACCCTCGCGCTGCGCGCGCTGCGGCCGGCGTCCGCGCCGTACCGCGCCGGGCCGCGCGAGTGGCTGCTCGCCGGGCTGCACTCCTGGCCCGCGCGGGTGGTGACCCATCCGCTGTTCGTCACCGCGAACTTCGCCGGCAGCCTGTACGTGCTGTACCTGAGCGACCTGCTCGGCTACCTGATGAACAGCCACCTCGGCCACCTGGCGATGAACGCCCACTTCCTGATGACGGGCTTCTACTTCTTCGAGGTCCTCATCGGCATCGACCCGCTGCCGAAGCGGCCACCGCACCCCGGGCGGGTGCTGATGCTGATGGCGGTGGTCCCGTTCCACGCCTTCCTCGGGCTCACGATCATGAGCACGTCCACGGTGCTGGGCAGCAGCTGGTACGAGCAGCTCGTCCGCCCCTGGGGGGTCAGCCCGCTGCACGACCAGGGCACGGCCGGGGGCATCACCTGGTCGTTCGGGGAGGTCCCGACCCTGGTGGTGCTGCTCGTCCTCGCCGTGCAGTGGGCCCGCACCGACGAGCGCCGCGCCCGCACCCGCGAGCGCCGCGTCGACGCCGCCGGGGTGGACGAACAGCTCGACGCCTACAACGCCTACCTCGCCCGCCTCAACGGCGGACGGTCCGCGCCGGCGAAACAGGCCGCACCGACCGTCCCGCCGGTACCGGCCCAGCGCGGCGACACCGGCTCCCCCACCACCGGACCAGGCTCCTGACCGTTCCAGCTCCCAATTCCGAAGATGATCATCTGACGTGGGTGGTGTGGCCATGCCCACTGGTTTAGCAGGCGCTATACTTCTCGAGTGGGCGGGCGACAGTGGGAGGTCTACCTCGTCGACGAGGTCCGCGAGTGGATCGACGACTTGGATACGGCTACACACGCACGAGTCGTGCAGGCTATCGACCTGCTTGCCGAGGCTGGCCCCGGATTGGGCAGGCCGCTGGTCGACACGATCAGCGGCTCGGCGGTGCCGAATCTGAAGGAACTCAGGCCGGGTACGGTGCGGGTCCTGTTCTGCTTCGACCCGTGGCGGTCGAGCATCCTGCTCGTCGCGGGAGACAAAGCCGGGCAGTGGAACGCGTGGTACGCCGAAGCGATCCCGCTGGCCGAGCAGCGCTACAAGACCTATCTCGTGGAACGCGGTCAGGAAGAGAGCGATCGGCGATGAGTGGTTACACACGGTGGGCCGACATCCGCGCCGAGCAGGTTGTCAGGGCTGGCGGAGAGGAGGCAGTCGCAGCCGGCAGACAGGAGCTCCTGGCGGTCGCGGTCGGGCACCGGCTTGCCGAGGTCCGTCGGGCGCGGGGTCTGACCCAGCAGCAGGTGGCGGAGCGCATGGGGGTGACCAAGGGCCGGATCTCGCAGATCGAGCAGGGCTCTGTCTCCGGTCAGGACATCGTCGCCAGATATGCCGCTGCTCTCGGGGGCCGGTTGCACCAGGCGATCTACTTCGACGACGGGGACATCGCCGCGATCGCATGATCGAGAACGCGCCCTTCGACACTCTGGCCACGCTAGGTCGGACGCGCAAGCACCGATATTCAGCGTCTGCGGGACGCAGCGGCTGCTACGCGGGAGAAGAGGCGGTGCCGTGGGCTACTCGTTCGCGGAGGTGACGGTCGTCCGGCATGGTCTGAGCGCCGCCAACATCGCCTTCGCCGAGGCCGAAGCCGCGGGACGGGCCGAGACCGGCATCACCGGCCGCGATGTCGACGTCCCGCTTTCCCCGTTCGGCCGGGCGCAGGCCGCCGCGCTGGGGCGGGGCCTCGCCGCGCGACCGCCCATCATGCGTCGCCCTGAGGTCGTCGTCTGCTCCCCCTACCAGCGCGCGCGAGAGACCTGGGAGATCGCCGCCACCACCGCGGAAGCCACCGGGCTACGGCTACCGGAGCCCGTCGTGGACGACCGCCTGGGCGACCGGTTGATGGGGCGGCTGGAGCTGCTGACATCCGCCGCGATCGCCGACCGGTTTCCCGCCGAGGTCGAACGAAGTCGCGCAGCGGGGCCGTTCGCCTACCGGCCGCCCGGGGGTGAGTCCTTCGGTGACATCGCGGTCCGCCTCACCTCGCTGCTGGAAGACCTGGATCGCCGCTACCCGGGCCGTCGGATGTTCCTCGTCGCGCATGACGCCGTTGTGATCATGATGCGGTATGTGATCGAGAGCCTGTCCTTCGACGACCTGGCCGCGATGGTCGCCGAGGGGCCGGTCATCAACGCGGCGATCACCCGTTTCGCCCACGATGGTGACCGGCTGACGCTGGTGGAGTACAACGCGGCCACCCACCTTTCTGACCCTGCTCAACCGCACCGGGCCCCTCCTCCTCGAGACCGGTGACGGCGCCGCCGCTGAGCCCTCCGCTCGCCGCGGATTGACCAGGTCGTCAGGAACGGGCCGGTGTCGGGCGGCTCCGGGTCGCTTCGGCGTCGAGGTGGCGGCGGGTGAAGACCCAGCTGATCTCCAGCGCGATGCCGCCGGCCAGGGCGACGGCCGCACCCGTCCACGGGCCGGTGGTGCCGACCAGCGAAAGCTGGAAGAACTCCTGCCCGTAGGGGACGGCCAGCACGACCGCGAACGCGAGCGCCATCGTCGCGACGAGCAGGATCCGCCACCAGGTGTAGGGCCGGGCGACGATCGCCAGCGCCCACAGGGCGACGAGGAACAGGGTGAGCGTCGCCATCGACGTCTCGGCGTCGAGGTCGCCGTCGTAGATGGAGCGGGCGAGGAAGTAGGAGGTCAGGGTCGCGGCGGCGGCGAGCACCCCGGCGGGCAGCGCGAAGCGCAGGACCCGGCCGACGAAGTCCGGGCGGGCCCGTTCGGCGTTCGGGGCCAGGGCCAGGAAGAAGGCGGGGATCCCGATCGTGAGTGATCCGATCAGGGTCAGGTGGCGGGGCAGGAACGGGTAGGGCACCTGGGTGATCACCACGACGATGGCGAGCAGCACCGAGTAGACCGTCTTGGTCAGGAACAGGTTCGCGACCCGCTCGATGTTGCCGATCACCCGCCGGCCCTCACCGACGACCGAGGGCAGGGTGGCGAAGCTGTTGTTCAGCAGGACGATCTGGGCGACCGCGCGGGTTGCCTGACTCCCGGAGCCCATCGAGACGCCGATGTCGGCGTCCTTGAGGGCGAGCACGTCGTTGACGCCGTCGCCGGTCATCGCGACAGCGTGCCCGCGGGACTGCAGTGCGGCGACCATCTCCCGCTTCTGCTGCGGGCTGACCCGGCCGAAGACCGAGTTCGCCTCCAGGACGTCGGCGAGGGCCTCCGGGTCGGCGGGGAGCGTGCGGGCGTCCACCGGGTTCTCGGCTCCGGGCAGGCCGAGGGTGTGGGCGACGGCGCCGACGGACAGGGCGTTGTCTCCCGAGATGATTTTGGCGGCGACGCCCTGCTCGGCGAAGTAGCGCAGCGTGTCCGAGGCGTCGGCCCGCAGGCGCTGCGCGATGACGACCAGGGCGACCGGGGTGGTCAGTCCAGGGACCTCGGCGGGGTCGGCCACGGCCCCGGCGAGGGTCGCGCCGTAGGTGGCGAGCAGCAGGACGCGCAGGCCCTGCTCGCCGAACCGGTCGGCCTCGGCGAGCGCCGGATGGCTCTCCGGGAGGAGCACGTCCGGTGCACCGAGCAGCCAGGTGGCCGCCGGGCCGGTCGGGTCGGCTGGGTCGGTGATCTCGGCGCCGCTCCACTTGCGCGCCGAGGAGAACGGCATGTCGGCCTGGACGGTCCATCCGGCGGGCGCCGGCCAGGCGTCGATGATCGCCTGCATGCTGGGGTTGGGACGTCTGTCCGCGGCGCCGAGGGTGCCGAGCACCGCTTCGGCGGTCGCCTTGCTCCCGTCGGTCTCCTTGCCTCCGCCGGTCTCGATGTCGTCGTCGAGCATGCGCAGCTCGACGACGTCCATCGCGGCTTCGGTGAGGGTGCCGGTCTTGTCCAGGCAGACGACGTCGACCCGGGCCAGCCCCTCGATCGCCGGCAGTTCCTGGACGAGGCACTGGCGGCGGCCGAGCCGGACCACGCCGACCGCGAACGCCACCGAGGTGAGCAGGACCAGGCCCTCGGGCACCATCGGGACGAGGCCGGCGACCATCCGGCGGATGCCCTCCGCCAGGTCGTCGTCGTTCACCAGGATCTGACTGATGATCAGCGCCACCCCGGTCGGGATGATCATCCAGGTGACGACCCGCAGGATGGTGTTGATGCCGTTGCGGAGCTGGGAGTGGACCAGGGTGAAGCGGCTCGCCTCCTCGGCGAGCTGGGCGGCGTAGGCGGCGCGGCCGACGCGGGTCGCGCGGAACGCGCCGGACCCGGCGACGACGAAGCTCCCCGACATGACCGTGTCGCCGGGACGTTTGTGCACCGGGTCGGCCTCGCCGGTGAGCAGCGACTCGTCGACCTCGAGGTTCTCCGCCTCGAGGACGAACCCGTCCACGGCGATCTTGTCGCCCGAGCCGAGCTCGACGACGTCGTCGAGCACGATCTCGGACGCCGCGAGCTCGGCGGCGACGCCGTCGCGCCGGACGACCGGGCGGGCCTCGCCGACGACGGCGAGCCGGTCGAGGGTCCGCTTGGCGCGGATCTCCTGGATGACGCCGATCAGGGTGTTGGCGATGATCACGCCGCCGAACAGGGCGTCCTGGACGGGGCCGACGATCACGATGAGGACGAAGAGCACGCCGATGATCGCGTTGATCCGGGTGAGGACGTTCGCCCGGACGATCTCGCCGACCGACCGGCTGGAACGGACCGGGATGTCGTTCACCCGGCCGTCGGCGACCCGCTCCGCGACCTCGGCGGCGCTCAGGCCCCGCGCGTCAGTGCCAAGGTCGGCGCCGGTCTCGGTGCCGGTGTCCATATCGGTACCGATGTCCGTGTCGGCGCTGGGATCCGTGTCGGTACCGGTGTCCGTATCGGCGCCGGGATCCGTGTCGAGGTCGGTCGCCGTGCGCGGCTCGTCCCGGGGGTCGTCCTGTTCGGTGGACGCGGACGTCGTGGCCGCTGGCCGGTCCATCGTCACTCACTTTCGTTCGGTCGGTCCTCGGATCCCGGGTGTCCCTGGGCGTGTGTCCCCCGAGCGCCAACGGTATTGGACACCCCGCCGCCGACAGTTCGGGCCTCCCGGGCCGCTCAGGCCGGCGTCGCCGGGATCCTGCCGCCGAGCACGAGCGCGAGCAGCAGCAGCCCGAGGCCGATCCGGTACACGACGAACGGCGCGAAACCGTGCGCCGAGACGTACCGGAGGAACCAGGCGATCGCCGCGTACCCGACGACGAACGCCACGACGCTCGCGCCGACCAGCGGACCCCAGGCCGGCTCGGCCGCCCGCTCGCCGGCCTCGCCCGTCGTGCCCGTCGCACCCGTCGCGGCGTGCGGCCGGACCTCGCGGTAGAGACGGTGGAGCCCGAAGGTTCCCGACACCAGGACGGCGGGAACAGCCAGCAGGAACGAGTAGCGCGCGGCCGCCTCCCGGGAGTAGCGCAGCAGGAGGCCGCCACCGATGGTCGCCCCCGAGCGGGACACCCCCGGCACCAGCGCGGCGGCCTGCGCGAGCCCGATCAGGAGCCCGTCGCGCACGGACAGCTCCGCCAGCGGCCGGCCGCCGCGCGGCGCACCGCCGATGGTCATGGCACCGCCGCGCGCCGCGCGCCGGGCCGTCAGGCTGTCGGCGGCGCCGAGCAGCGCGCCGACGCCGACCAGGGCGCCCGCGGTCAGCCGCAGATCACGGAACCGGCCTTTGATGACGTCCTCGAAGAGGTACCCGACGGCTCCGATCGGCACGGTACCGAAAATGATCAGCCAGGTGAGCCGGGCGTCCGCGGCCAGCGCCGGATCCGGCGCTGGATTCGAGTACGACCCCGACCCCGGCCTCATCTCCGGCCCCGGTCGCGCGCCGAGCGCCGTGAGCTGCCCCGGGACCGGGCCGGCAAGCGACCGCAGCCAGGCGCGGCCGAGGCGGGCGATGTCGGCGCGGAGGTAGACCATCACGGCGGCGGCCGTGCCGAGCTGGGTGACGGCGGTGAACGCGGCGCCGGGGTCGTCCCAGCCGGCCAGCGCGGCCACGACCCGCAGATGCGCGCTCGAGGAGACCGGCAGGAACTCGGTGAGCCCCTGGACCAGACCGAGGACCGCGCCTTCCGCCCAGTTCACTGCAGGATTCCGTTCACCGGGAGCACCGTATCGGCCCGCACGCGGCCGTCGGATGCCGGCTTCTCCGCCTGGCCATCCACTCGAGCCCCGCCCGTCACCTCACGTTAACCAGGCTGGCTCACCGTAACCGCAATGCCATCTGCTGCTGGAAAGGAGGCGGGGTCATGACGGAGCTTCTCGCTGGTCTGCTCGTCGAGGCGGTCGGAACGGTGCTCGTGCTGCTGGTCACCGGGCTGGTCCGCCGCTGGCTGGGCGCTTCGCCCGCGGTGGGCGCGGTCTGACCCCACTGCCACCACGGTCGCCACGGACGCGGAGACCACCGCGATCGTCCAGCCGACCGGGCCGACGGGCCGGCAGCCGAACAGGGTGCTGACCACGGGGGTCTGCACGATCCCGGCGAGCACCGCGAAGCTCCCGGCCGCCGTGGCGATCACGAGCGGATCCCGGCCGGCCAGGGCGAGCGTCTGCCCGAGCTGCGATCCGACGACGGCCAGCAGCGCCACGGTCGAGGCCCGTCCCGGGGTGCCGGTGCGTCGGGCTACGGCCCAGGCGGCGGTCGCCGCGCCCGCGGTGGTCGCGCCGCGGAGCAGGATCGCGCGGCGCAGCGGGCCGGCGAGGATCGTGTCCGCGGAGTGCGGCGGGTCACCGCCGCGGCCGCGCACCGCCAGCGCCATCGCGGGCGCCATGTCCGTCAGCAGGTTGACCAGCAGGAGCTGACGCGGGCTCAGCGGCGCCCGGCCCGCCACGGCCGCGCCGAGCAGCGTGAAGGCGACCTCGCCCGCGTTCCCGCCGACCAGCACCGACACCGCGTCGGTGACGGACTGCCACATCCGCCGGCCCTCGATGACGGCGTCTGCCAGCCGGTCGACGTCGGCGGTGGTGAGCAGCAGGTCGGCGGCCCCGGTCGCCGCCGCCGACCCGCGTCCCTGGACGGCGACGCCGACGTCCGCCGCGCGGATCGCGGCCGCGTCGTTGGTGCCGTCACCGGTCATCGCCACCGTGCGGCCCTGCCGGCGCAGGGTCATCACGAGCCGTACCTTCTGCTCCGGGGAGATCCGGGCGAAGACCGCGGCGGTGCCGACCCGGCGGCCGAACTCCTCGTCCCCGAGCTGGTCGAGCTCGGGCCCGGTGACGACGGCGCCGGCGGTGACGCGGAGCCCGACCTCGGCGGCGATCGCGGCCGCGGTGCCCGGATGATCGCCGGTGACGACGAGGACGCGCAGACCGGCACCGGTCAGTCGGCGGATCGCGGGGGCGGCCGTCGGGCGCGGCGTGTCCGCCAGCCCGACGAATCCGACGAGTTCCAGATCCCGCACGAGCGCGTCCGGGATGTCGACCGGCCCGCACGCCACCGCGGCCCGCTGCGCCAGCGGCACCGATGGTGCCGGCGGCGCCGATGGTGCGGGCGGTGCCGGGGACTGCGGGTGGAAGGGCTTCGAACGAGCCACAGCGAGCACACGCAGGCCCCGCGCGGCGAGCGCGTCGACCGTGCGGTGGGCCGCCGCGACATCCCGGGCGGGCATCCGGCAGCGGTCGAGCAGCGTCTCCGGCGACCCCTTGACCGCCAGCACCGTGGCGTCACCGGCCTGCACCATCGTGACGGCGTAGCCACGCGCGGTCTCGAACGGCAGCTCGGCGAGTCGGCGGCCCAGCGGTTCCAGCGGCTCCGCCGCGGCCAGCACGGCACGGTCGGTGGCGTGCGGGATGGGCCCGTCCGGCCGGGGGCTCGCCGCGCCGGCGACGCGAAGCACGTCATCCCGGGACGCACCGCCCACCACCGCGACCTCGCGCAGCACCAGGCGGCCCTCGGTGAGCGTGCCGGTCTTGTCGAAGCAGACGGTGTCGATCCGGCCCAGCGCCTCGACGGTGCGCGAGGAGCGCACGAGCACGCCGAGGCGGGCGAGTCGGCGGGCGGCCGCGACCTGGGCGACCGTGGCGACGAGGGGCAGACCCTCCGGCACCGCGGCGACGGCCACCGCCACCCCCGCGCCGAGCGCCTCCCGCGCCCCGGCCCCGCGCAGCACCGACAGGGCGGTCACAGCGAGCCCGCTGGCCGCGGTCAGCGGCAGCGCGAGCCGGGTGAGATCACCCAGCCGGTTCTGCACGCCCACCGGCGCCGCCGTGCCGACCACGGCGGCGCTCGCGCGGCCGGCCTCGGTGGCCTCGCCGACGGCGACGACGATTCCCCGGCCCGTGCCGGCGAGCACGGTCGTCCCCTCGAAGAGCATGCAGCTGCGGTCGGCGAGATCGGCGGACGGCGTCGGCTCGACGGACTTGCCGACAGGGACGGACTCGCCGGTCAGCGACGCCTCGTCAACCTCGAGGGTGTCCGCGGCGAGCAGCCGCGCGTCGGCGGGGACGACGTCCCCGGCCCGTACCAGGATTCGGTCACCTGGCCGCAGCTCGTCGGCCGGCAGCACGCGGAGGCCATCGGTCGTCTCGACCCGGGCGAGCGCGAGGTGGCGCGCCATCAGTCCGCGCATCGCGGCCTCGGCGCGGGCCCGCTGCGCACCGCTGAGAACGGCGTTCGTCACCGAGACCCCGGCCACCAGCGCCGCGTCGACCGTCGAGCCGAGGACGGCGCTGGCCGCCGCGCCCACCATCAGCACCGGTACGAGCGGGTCCCGCAGGTCCGCGACGACCGCGGCGCCGAGCTCCCGGGCGCCCTTCCCGAACGACCTGACCGTCGGGTGGGCGCCGGCGCCGTCCGATCGGACCCCGCCCGGCTCCGCCGGGTCGCGCGGTGCGGCGGGCAGCCGGCGGCGCACCGCCTCCGCGTCCAGCGCATGCCAGTCCGTACGCCGCACCGGCGCCGGCGGTGGACGTCGGTCCGCGCGGGACGCGGCCACGAGACCCTCAGCCATCGAGCTGACCGCGGCGGCGCTCACCGGGCCGCCCCGGGCCAGCGCTCCGGCCAGTGAGCGGCCTGGACGTCCGGAGGCTCCCCCACCGACGACGGTGGTCAGGGCGGACAGCGCCGAACCGGACACCGCCAGGGAGGCCGCCCGGCGGCTGGTCGCCCGGGCCGGCACCGGGTACTGCAGCACCCGCCACACATCGGCGAGCCCGCGCACGCAGAGCAGATCCGCGCACCAGGGCGGCCGCTCCCCGGGACGGACAAGCCCGACACCGACGTCGGCGACGTGCAGCGCGTCCGTGTCGGAGCCGCAGCCGACCACGAGGACGACCGCGCCTCTGGCCTGCGCCCGCCACACCTCGGTCGCCAGATCCGTCCCGCCGCGTACCCGTGCGTCGACGAGCGGGGTGAACTCGGCGGTGCTGACGTGCTCACCGAGCAGGACGCTGCCGCAGGCGCGCGCCGCCCGCAGCACCGCCTCCGCGTGCCCGTCCGTCTCGACACCGACGAGCCCGCTCACCACGGGCCGGGTGCCGCGCAGCTCCACGGGCAGGCCGTCGGGGTCGGCCGCCCGGCGGGCCCCGCGGGCGTGCGCGGCGACGAGCCGGACGGCGCCGTCCCGGGCCACGACCGCGCCGGGGCGGAACGGGCGCCACACGTCCAGCCCGTCCACGAGGGCGTCGACGACCGTCCAGCTGGGGCCGTCCGGTGCCGAGAGCACCCGCGCCGCGCCGGACAGCAGGGCGGCCGGCGACACCACCACGGTGTCGACACGGTCGAGGCGGCGCAGGCACGACCGCTCCAGCGCCAGTACGTCGTGACCGGCCAGCCGGCGGCCCGCCGTCGCGGCGAACACCTCCCGGCCCAGCCACGCGGCGCGGGGAACGGTGGTGAGGAGCAGGTCGCCGGCGAGCACCGGCGACCCGGACACCGCCAGGGTCGCCGCGCCGAGTGCCAGCCCGGCCGCGGCCATCCGGTCGGCGCACCGCTCCACCGGGCCGGCCGGCAGCGGGCGCGGCCGTCGCTCCCGCGCGACCTCACCGAGACGGCCGAGGGCCGCGCTGTGCGCGCCGCGGGTCGCCCGGCCCAGCTCGGGTTCGAGCCGGGTGAACGCGGCCCGCGCGGCGAGGAGCTCTCCCAGCGTGGCGCAGCGGTGCGCCGCGCCCACGAGGATCATGTCGGGGCTCTGGCTGAGCGCGGCGACCCCCGCGTTCGCCAGGCCGAGCGCGAGGTCGGTGCCCGTGCGGCCGAGCCCGCGCTCGACGGCGCGCCGGGCCCGCGGCTGGTGGTCGACCAGCGCCACGGCCGCGGCGGCGGCGCGCGGCACCGCCGGCAGCCGCAGCAACCGTCCGGCCACGGCGAAACCGAAGGCGGCGGCGTCCACGCCGAGCGCGACGAGCTCGGCGGCGACCGGTCCGGGATCACCGGGGTGCCCGTTCCGATCCTGCCCCCGCGGCCGGGCGTGCGGCCCCCCGGCTGACGGGGCTTCTGTCGACAGGGCTCTGGTCGACGGGGCTTCGGTGGCGGGCCGCGGTCGCGCCGCGGCGGCGTTCTCCACCTCGGCCACGGCGTCGATCACGTCAGCGACGTCGACCGCGTCAGCGTCGAAGGCGACCAGGAGACGACCGAGGCCCTCGTCGACCTCGGCCCAGTCGACTCCCTCAAGCGCCCGGACGGCGGCGGCCGCGTGGTCGTGCACGTCCCGCCGGAGCAGCTCGACGTGGGCGGAGCCAGCGCCGCACCACACCGCGCGGGGCCGCCGCGACGGCCGGTGAAGCTCCGCGACAAGCGCCCGCGCGGCGCTGCGAGGCGAGGGCAGCGGGAGGCGCCCCACCACCGGTCAGGCGCTCGGCGAACGGTGGCCGGTGCCGCCGTCGCGGCCCGCGCTCACGGGCCGGCTGTGCTGGGAGACATAGGTACCCGCGGCGATCGCGGCCGCGATCGGCCACTCGATGATCTCGATGGCGGCCAGCGCGCCAAGGCCCGCGTAGTAGGCGGTCCGCTTCGCCGACGGGAGGGCGAGCGGCCCGATCCGGACGCCGTCGGTCCGCGGTGGCGGCGCCACCTCCAGCCGCGCGGTGACATAGGGCAGGCGCATGACAACGACCCGCCCCGCCCGCTCCCTGCGCCCACGAAACAGCTTCTGGACGGCGGTGACCGCCGACGCGGCCGCTTCGGGAACCGTGCCAGCCGCCCGGGACACGACCGACCGGGACGTCGTCGACCGGGCCCCTGCCGGCCGGGCCGCCGCCGCCCGAGCCACCGCCGGCTGCGCGGGCTGTGGCGCCGCCGTGCGCGTCGACCGCCCCCGGGTCGCGGCGGCGCGTTCCGGCTTGGGACCGCTCCCCGTCGGACGGGTCGTGCTCCCACGCGCCGTTGTGCTCCGTGCGCTGGTCGTCCGCGCCGTAGTGCTCCGCGCGGCCGTGCTCCGTGCCGTGCCCGTGCGGGCCGTGCCGCCCCGAGCCGCCGTCCCGCGGGACGGCGTGCCCGTGGCCCTGGTGCCGGTCGCCGCGGCGCGGGCCGTCGTGCCGCGGGACGCGCCCGCCCGCGAGCCTCGGGCGGAGGTGGACCGGCCGGACGCCGGGCCCGCTGTCGAGGCCGCGGCAGTCGAACTCGCGGCAACGGGCGAGCTCGTCGCGGTGGGCGAAGACGGGGCAGGCGAGCCGCCGGCGGGCGCGGTCACGGCGGGCGAGCTGGTGGAGGCCGGCTCCATGGCGGGCGGGCGGGGCGCCGTGTGCTGGTCGGTACCCGCCTCGTCAGCCCGGGTGGGAGCGCTTCCCGACCTGGTCGCCGCCGAGGCCGTGGCACTCGCCGGCGGCACGGCGGAGAAGGGAGGGGTGACCGCCTGGATCGACTCCGGGCGACCGACCGAGCCACTGATGGCACCGGCGCCGTTACTGGACGTACCGGTCTCCGATGAACTGGTCGCCATGGTCCCGTTCCCTCCGTCGCGCGTCCCGAAGCAGCAAGCCTAGGTTAGATCATTATTACCCAGCGTATATTACTGATGACGGATCGTCGAAACCACCGGGTGACGCGACGGCTGAGCGACGAGGACTGAACAGCGCGGACCAGGGCTGGACGACGGCGTACCCGTCCAGGATCTCCGCGTCGGGGACGCATCCGGCGGGGGCCACCGAAGCGTGTTGGCCGAGCCACCTCATACGTCAGCGGGACAACTCGGACCAGAACGGCCCGGGCCGGTTCGACGTGAGGGCTGAATGACGGCGCAGCAGAATGACCGGGGGCGGGGACGGAGCCTCCGCACGAGGCCGACCGCAGCACACAGCTGACCACGGGACGTGGCCGACCGTGCCATACGACCAGCCACGGCACGAGGCCGCGAACGCCACGGGATCGACGAAAACGGTACCCGTCGACGACTAATCGCGTGCGTTCACCAGGCGTAGTCGGGCAACGACCTCATGACCGGCCTGATAAAGCGCAGAAAAGGCATGTCCCGGTTCGCAGAGGTCCTTCTCCGACAGGTCCAGGTATCGGCGACCAACATACGTGAGAGCACGGAAGGTCACCCGCCCGGACTCCGGGACAGGCGCTCGCTCCGAGTCTTCGTCGAAGGTGTCGAGGTGTGCTCCGACGACCGAGAGGAAATGGCGGGTCGCGGCGACCACGACACGGTGTGCGCCACCGCCCACCAGGCCGCCACCGGCACTCGTGTAGAGGCTGGTGGTGCCATCGGCCAACGAGACAACCGTGGCTGTGCCCTCGGTCATCCCGATTTCCATCAGCGCACCCCACACTACGGTGCCATCTATGGGACGACGCATTCCCTCGACCGCGGGATCAAGGGTGAGAACACCCTCGCGAAGTCGATGGAACAATAGTGCACAGTTGTCGGAGCGAAGAGGCACGCGGCTACCGAGCATCGTCCAAATCGTAGTGGGGGAACCCGGGTCCGTCCCAGCATCCGACCGAATCCGATCCCTAATGATCAGTGCTGACCACACTTATTGGTGGTGGGGTCGGCCGCGTGCGGACCACACGCGACTCCAAGGTCACCGTCAGGCATCACGCCGGTCTGCGGCCGTGACCGCGTCCGGCCCCTCGGGGCCAGATCCGGGCAACAGACCCGGGCCACGGACCCGGGAGGCCACCCGGGCCGAGCCGCACCTCGAGGAGGAACGCATCAGTCACTTAAGGCACACTTTCGACCCGTGAGTGTCCGGAGCACCACGGTCAGCCGCGACGGCGAGCCTCCGCCGTACACCCCGGCGGCCGACCACGGCCGTCCCGCGACGCCTACATGGTTCCTGATCTGCGCCGTCATGTGTGTCTG
This sequence comes from Parafrankia sp. Ea1.12, assembly GCF_900465275.1. NCBI lineage: Bacteria > Bacillati > Actinomycetota > Actinomycetes > Frankiales > Frankiaceae > Parafrankia > Parafrankia sp. Ea1.12. Next base: position 17,975 of record NZ_UBIZ01000285.1, read on the forward strand.
CCTGTGCGCGGCGGCCGGGGTGGGCGCCATCGCCGTGGTTGAGCGGCGCGCCCACGCGGTGTCGGCGATCAGTAGGCAGACGATGGCCGGCACCCAGGCGTCCTGGGACATCCACCGGCACCTGGCTGAGGCGGCGGCGGCCGAGGCCTCGACGTTCCTCGGGATCAGCACCACGCCGGGCGCGGCTCCCTACGACGACTTCGCCGCCGCGATGCGGGCCGCGAACGAGGCGATGGTGCGGGCCGGAGCCACCACCGATCCGGGGTCCGGCGGCCTCGCCTGCCCCGGGCAGGAGCCCCCCGCCACCGTCAGGCCGAGTCCGACCAGCTCCGGCCCGACCAGCTCAGCCACGGCCGGGGCCACAGCCGGAGCTGGAGCCGGAGCCGGAGCCGGGGCGGCCGGAGCCAGTGGCGGACCAGGCAAGGGCGGATCAGGCAGGGGCGGCGCCCGGTCCGCGGCGCCGCCGAGCAACGAGGCCGCGGCCGCGGCGCTGGCCACGCTGGTCTGCCTCACTCCGGTGTACACGCGCTACGTCGGCGAGGCCCGTGCCAACGACCGCATGGGCATGAGCGTCGGCGGAGCCTACCTGCGCATGGCCAACTCGCTCATGAACGACCACCTCCTGCCCGCCAGCGCGACACTCGCCCGTTCCCACACGGAGGATCAGGCGCAGGCGTTCCGGCGCGCGACCCGGGCGGGCGACGTCGCGGGGCTGGCCGTGGTCGCGTTACTCGCGCTCGCGGCGCTGGCGGCCGCCCAGGTGCTCGGCGTGCTGTGGACCCGCCGATGGCTGAATCCGGGCCTTCTCGCCGCCACGCTCCTGGTCACGGTGGGGATCATCTGGCCGCAGGCAGCCCTGGCCACCGAGCGGGCGAAACTGGCGAGCGCCCGGTCCGAGGGCTATGACGTCCAGGCGATGCTGGCTCGGGTCCGCCATCTCGCGCTGCGCGCGGAGGGGGACGTTCTCTACTGGCGGATCGCTCAGGGCGGTGAGATCGTCTTCGACGCCGACTTCGACCAGACCGCCGCGCAGCTCGCCTGCGCCGCCCGAGGCCGTGAGCCGGGCACCACACCCCTGAACGAACCGAGGGCCCTGAACGAACCGAGCAGTGCGGGCGCGGCGAGCGCGGCGGTGGAAGGCCTGCCCGGACCGCACGAAGCGGCGACTCGCGACCCGAATCTCGTGCGCTGGTGCGGTCCGGCGACGGCCCGCCCGCTCGATCCGGGCATCGTCAAACTCGTCGACACCGCCCGCCAGGCTGGGGCTACCGCGATCGACGCCCCGGTCGGCGATTCAACGCCCAGGGCCACGGGTCGGTTCATGGAGCTGGACAGGGCGCTGACGAAGGCGGACGGCGTGGCCGAGGCACGGTTCGGCACCGAGGTCGCCGGGGCCGGCGACGCGCTGCGCGGCGTGGCCGCCGGCGCGGGGGCGCTGTTCCTGCTCGCGGCGGTGCTGGCCGCCGCCGGGCTGGCGCCGCGGATCCGGGAATACGGGTGAGACGCGCCGCGCTGGTGGCGGCGGCGCTGATGACCGCAGCGGCGCTGGTCGGGTGCTCGACCGTTTCCGGTGACCTGCCCCGCGCGGCCGACCAGCCATGGGAGCCGCTGGTGACCGCGTCGGCCGAGGCAACCCAGGAGGCCCGTCCTGAGGCTGCGGTGCCCACGAACCTCGTCCCGCCCGCCGACGCCGGGGACTTCGTGTCGGGAGGCTCACTCGACAGGATCCGCAAACGCGGCTTCCTACGGGTGGGTGTCTCGCGCGACACCCAGACCCGCGGCGCGTGGAGTCCGGTGTCGCACCGGTTCGAGGGCTTCGACGTCGAGCTCGCCCAGCGGATCGCAGAGGCCCTGTTCGGTCCGGGTACGGCGGACGAGAAGGTGCGGTACCGCCCGGTCAGCTACGCGGAACGCCTGCCGGCGGTCGAGAACGGGGAGGTGGACATCCTCGTCAGCACCCTGACCTACTCGGAGTCACGGGCCGAGCGTGTGGGTTTGTCCGCGGCTTACTTCACCGCCCATCCACGGCTGCTCTCCCATCGGGAGAGCACGCACTCGGAAGCGGGGCCCGGCATCGACTCCCCGGAGGAACTCGCCGGGAAACGGGTGTGCGCCCCGCGGGGGACGACGACGCTGACGAACCTGGAGAATACCCATCAAACCCATCCCACGTTCGAGATCGTGGATCACCTTAACGAGCTGTCCGACTGTCTGGTTGCCTTCCAGCAGGGTGAGGTCGACGTCGTGGCCGCGAACGACGCGAGTCTGGTGGGGATGCTGGAACAGGATGCCACCGCCGTACTCGGAACGTTCTCAGTCGGGCGGGACAAGTACTACAGTGTCGCATTCGAGCGGGACGACACCGAGCTCGCCGGATTCGTCAACGGGGTTTTGGAGCGTCTACGGCGTGACAAGCCGGAGTGGCTGAAATTATGCGAGAGGTGGAAGGCTCCCGAGATGCCCTGCGAGGAGTCGCTGCCACCCGAGCCGCAGTGGGCGCGCTGACCAGGCACGGGGCGGGTGGTACCGGTGGTGGGGACCGCCCGGCGGCGCCCGGGAAAGGGGGATGGGTGGTGACCGGTGAAGACCGGACAGTCTCGGCGGGCGGGATCGCCCGCGACCTGACGGCCGCCCGCGAGCAGCTCGCCAGCCTCAGCGACCTCGTACGCGAAGCGCTCGACTCACCCGAGCACGTGCGTGGCCGGATCGTCGCGCCGGTCGGCCTGGTCACCTTCGCCGACCGCGACGTGCTGGAACAGGACGGCGTGGGCCTGCGCCCATGGCTCGACGACCTGGCCGCCGCCGCGCTCGGGGGCCGGCGCGACGGCGACGTCGCCCGTGGCCTCGCCGAGTGGCGCGAGCTCGCCGTCAGCACCGAGCAGGCCGCGCGGGCGGTGACGAGCGCGAACGCGGTCGGGCTGAACCAGCGCCGTGAGCTGCGTGGACGTCTCGCGGCCGTGCACGGGAAGGCCGCTCGGCTGGGGCTGGCCGAGGACGAGGAGCTCTCCGCGCTGCACGCACGGGCGTTCGAGGAGCTCTACCGGGCGCCCACCGACCTGGCCGAGGCCGAACGGCTCACCATGGCCTACGTCCGCGCCCTGCACAGCCGGGACGTCCGAGCCGAGGGGCCGGGCCGGTGAGCGAGCCGACGGGTGTCGCGTGCGTCCGGCCCGGCTGTGTCGGCGGGGTCATCATGACCAGCGGCTTCTGCAACCGGTGTGGCGCGCCCGGCCCGGAACCGGCATCGGAGACGGAAACAGAGTCGGGACCGGCACCGGCAGCGGTAGTGGTACCGGCACAGGCGGCGCCCCCGGAACGAGAAGCCGTACCGGATCAAGCGGCGACACCGGAGCAGGAAGCCGAGCAGCCAACGGAACAGGGAGCTGAACAGGCACCGGAACAGGGAGCCGAGCAGGCGCCGGACACCGCCGATCCCGTGCTGGTCACCACCCAGCCGATCAGCGTCTCCCGCCCGGCCGCCAAGGATCGCGACCCGCTGCGCCTGCCCGTCCGGCGCGACGTCGTCGTGGCGAACCGTCCCGTGCTGCTGTCGAGCCCGAACGTGCCGACGAACCTGCGCGAGTGTGCCGCGTGCGGTACCAGGGTCGCCCGGCCCGGCCCGGAGGGCGCCGTCGAGCTGGAGGGTGTCTGCCCGCGCTGCCGGCAGCCGTACTCGTTCACGGTCAAGCTCGCGGCCGGCGACCACGTCGGGCAGCAGTACACCGTGCACGGCGCGATCGGCCACGGCGGGATGGGCTGGGTGTACGCGGCGACGAACGACAACCTGGGTGACGACGACATCCAGGCCTGGGTGGTGCTCAAGGGCCTGCTCGACGTGGCGAACCCGGAGGCGCGGCGGATCGCCGAGGTGGAACGGCGGATGCTGATCTCCGTCAACCACCCGAACATCGTGAAGATCCGTGACTACGTCTCGCACCAGGGCGAGGACTACATCGTCATGGAGTACGTCCCGGGAGTGTCGCTGTCCCGGCTGGCCGAGACCCAGCCGCCCGGCCCGGACGGGCGGCCGCGGCCGCTGCCCCCCGCGGACGCCATCCGTTACCTGCTGCGGCTGCTGCCCGCGCTGAGTCACCTGCACCGGCGGGGGCTGGCGTACTGCGACCTCAAACCGGACAACATCATGGTCAGCACCGAGCAGGTCACGCTGATCGACCTCGGCGGCGCGCGGCGGCTGGACGACCAGTTCTCCAGCTTCCTGTCGACGCCCGGCTACCGCGCCCCGGAGCTGGAGGAGGGCGAGTTCCGCCCGGCGGAGGTGACCCGGCACAGCGTGCCGACCGTCGCCTCGGACGTCTTCGCCGCCGCCCGCACGCTGGCCCGGCTCGTCCTCGGCCGGTTCCCGGGCTTTTTGGACGTCCACCGGCACGGGCTGCCGCCGCGGGGTGAGCACGCGCCGCTACTCGAGTTCGAGTCCCTCGACCACCTGCTGCGCCGGGGCACGGCGAGCGACCCGGCCGACCGGTTCGCGACCGTCGCCGAGTTCGCCGAGGAGCTCACCGGGGTGCTCTACGAGATCGCCTCGCGCACCGAGGGGAACGTCCCGCCGCTGGCCAGCCGCTGGTTCGAGCCGGATCTGCATCCGACGGGCGAAGCCGACGACGGCCACGGCGAGGCCGACGAGCCGCCGACGGTCTGGGAGATCCTGCCCGACCTGCGGATCGACGCGGACGACCCGCAGGCCCGGGTGCTCGCGACGACCCCCGGGGAGGACCCGGCCGCGCTGGCCGACCGGCTCGCGGAGGTCGCGCAGCCGACCCGGCAGACGCGGCTGGCACTGGCCCGCGCCCAGATGCGCGCCGGCTACACCGACAAGGCCGAGGTGACGGTGCGGGAGCTGGCCGCCGCCTACCCGCGGGAATGGCGGGTGACCTGGTGCCAGGGCCTGCTCGACCTGGCAGCGGGGCGATCGACGCAGGCCGCCGAGGCGTTCGAGAAGGTCTACGCGCGCATGCCCGGCGAGCTGGCGCCGCGGCTCGCCGTCGCGACCGCCAGTGCCGACGCCGGCGACCGGGCCCGCGCCGCCGAGCTGTTCGACGTCGTCAGCCAGGTCGACCCGGCGATCACCAGCGCCGCGTTCGGGCTGGCCCGCTGCCTGGACGACCGGGACGGCAAGCTCGACGCCTACCGTCGGGTGCCGGCGTCCACGCACGCGTACACGGCCGCCCGAGTGCGGATGATCGGCGTGCTCGTCGGCTCGCACCTGCGCCCCGAGCAGGCCGGCGCGGTGCCGGTCGTGGTCTCCCTGGACGACCTGCGCAGCGCCGAGGCCATCCTCGAGAGCTCCCGGCCGCGGCTCGGTCTCGACCGCCGGCGCCGCGCCGAGCTGCGGCTGGACATCCTCGCCGCCGCGCTGCGCATGGTCGGCGCCGGCCCGCCGGGGCCGACCCGGACGGGGCCGAAGCAGGTGTTCGGGCGCAGGCTCGTCCCCCGTGAGCTGCGTCTCGGGCTCGAAGCGGCGTACCGGGACATCGCCCGGCTGGCCGGTGACCGCCGCGAGCGCATCCGGTATGTCGACGCGGCGAACCGGATCCGCCCGCGGACCCTCTGGTGATCTGCGGGGCGACGTGATCGGTTTTCGGGTCGACGTCTACACCGACGAATACCTCCCGGACGGCGTCACCGACGCGGATGCCCTGCTCACGGTCTGCGCCGAGGATGACGGCGCACCGGGCGAGCCGGACGTCGAGCACGTCGAGGTGATCGTCATCGACTGCTCGGGGTCGATGAGCACACCCGCCACGAAGATCTACGCCGCGCGGCGGGCCGCGTGCGCGGCCGTGGACGGCCTGCGCCCGGGGACGCTGTTCGCCGTGATCCGCGGCACCGGCACCGCCCAGGTTGTCTACCCGCCGGGCGGCGGCCTGGCCCGCGCCGCCACGGACACCCGCGACCAGGCCCGGCGGACCATCAACCGGATGAGCGCCGCCGGGGGCACCGCGATCGGGAGCTGGCTGCTGACGGCCCGGGACCTGTTCGCCGGCCATCCCGACGCCGTCCGGCACGCCATTCTGCTGACCGACGGGCGGAACGAGCACGAGAGCGCCGCGGACTTCGCGGACGCGCTGGCCGCGTGCCGGGGGCACTTCCAGTGCGACAGCCGGGGCGTGGGCCGCGGCTGGGTCGCCGCCGAGCTCACCGCGGTGTCCGACACCCTGCTGGGCACGGCCCGCGACATCGCCGACCCGGCCGACCTGGTCGCCGACTTCCAGGCGATGACGAAGGCGGCGATGGCCCGCGCGCTGCCGGCGGTCTCGCTGCGGGTGTGGATCCCGCACGGGGCACGGATCAGCACGTTCAAGCAGGTGCATCCCACCCTCGAGGACCTGCTCGAACGCGGGACGGCCGTCGGCGGGCAGGAGACCGAGTTCCCCACCGGGGCGTGGGGCGCCGGCTGCCGTGACTACCACCTCTCCGTCTCCGGCCTGCTCCCGCACCGGATCACCCGACCGAGCCGGCTCGCCCGCATCGCGGTCGTCACGGACCGGCGGCGGCTGGCCGGTGGGGACGTCCAGGCGATGTGGACCGCGGACGAGCAGCTGCACACCCAGGTCTCCCGGGAGGTGCGGCACAGCAGGGGTGTGATCGACCTGGCGGAGGCGATCAGGCTGGGCATGGCCGCGCGGGGCCGCGGCGACCTCGCCGCGGCCGGCGCGCACCTGGGCCGCGCGCTCGACCTGGCCCGCGCCAGCCACGATCAGGCGACGGCCGAGATTCTCGAGCAGGTGGTCGAGGCCGACCCGGCCGGGGACGCGCCGTGGGTGCGGCCCGACGTCGACCCCCACCTGTTCGAGGTGCTCGAGGTCCGCTACCGGTTCACCCGGGCTCTCGAACCGAGGAGGGCGCGGTGAGCACGGAAACCGGCCCGGCCGACGGTGACGGGGACAGCCCGCACAGCGAGGGCGAGGACGGGCCGGCCTACCGCCCGCCGACCGGATGGCTGGCCGGCCCCGGCCCGGGGCGGGCCTATCCCACCCCTGAGCTGTCCGGGGCAACCACCCAGCATGCCGCCGGCCGCGGCGGGACGACCGGGCGGCGCACCGATCCGGACACAGACGACGACCCCGACGAGCCCGACGACGTGCCGGACGACCCCGACGACTACGCCGACGGCGAGCCCGCGGACGACCTGCCCGCAGGCGATGCCGGCATCGCCGGCGCCGGGCCGGGCGGCCCCCCGGCCGCGGCGGGCGGGCTCGCCCTGGCCGGCTCCGGGGAGCCGCCGGCACCACGGGCCGGCCGCGGACGGCCCCCGCTGGGCAGCTGGGACCCCGACGACAGCTTCGCCCCTCGATTCCCGCGGGCCGAGGCGACGCCGGCGCACTGCCCGCACTGCCGGGCCCGCCCCGCGCCGACCGACCGGTTCTGCCTGCGCTGCCGGTACGAGTTCGCCACCGGCCGGCGTCCGGTGGTGCCGCGGGTATACCCGGCACCCGCCGCGTCGCCGCGTTGGGATGCGGTCGTCGAGGTCGACGAGGCCCACTTCGCCCGGGTGATCGGGGACGGCGTGCGCCTCCCCGAAGGCCGTCTCCCCTGGGTGGTCCACCTGGACGGGCCGGAGATCCTGATCGGCGCCGGGCCGGATGGCCCGCCGGTGGGCGTCGACCTGTCCGGGCCGGCGGACGACCCGGCGGTGTCCGGGCGGCACGCGAGCCTCGTCCGGCAGCCGGACGGCGGCTACGCCGTCGTCGACCACGGCTCCCTCAACGGGACCAGGGTGAACGACAGCAGTCAGCCGATCCCGGCCGGGCACCTCGTCTCGCTGCGTGACGGGGACCGGGTGTTCGTCGGCGCCTGGACCCGGATCACGATCCGCCGCCCGTGACAAGCACGCCGTCCGGCCAGTTCGGCTGGATGGCGTTCGGGGGCACGCCCGGGACCCGCAGGACGTCGCGCAGGTAGCGGGTGTGGAGCCTGTTCCAGGTCGGGCCGGTCATCATGTCGAGCAGCACCCGGTTGACGAAGGCGACGAAGGCGTCGTCGGCGGCCCGGTTCGCCGCGGCCTCGGCCGGGGAGAGGCCCGGCGCGAGATCCGTCCGGCCGATCGCCACGCCGTAGGGCTCGTCGAGGCCGGCGCGGCCCGCCGGGCCCAGAACGCCGTCGAACGCCTCGGGACCGAGGACGGTGACGGTGGCGTCCTCGGCACGCATCCCGGCGAGGATCGTGTCGTCGGTGGCCACCGCGTCCACCTCACCGCGCTGGAGCGCGGCCAGGCAGTCCACGATCCCCACCCGGTTCACCGCGATCGGCCGGCCGGGGCCGCGCACCAGGTTCGCGATCTTCTCGAACGAGGTGCTTCCCTGCGACGAGCAGACCGGCCGTCCAGCGAGGTCACCGACGGTGCGCAGGCCCGCGCCGGCCGGCACCAGGATGCGCATCGCGGCCTCGTAGTACACCCCGGAGAAGCGGACCCGCTCCTTGCGGGCGCAGGTCATCGTCATCGTGCCGGTGACGATGTCGACGGTGCCGTCGGCGACCAGCGCCTCCCTGTCCCGGGTGTCGACCGCGCGGAACTGCACCAGTTCGGGGTCGCCGAGAATGGCCCCGGCGATCTCGCCGGCGATGGCCGGGTCGAAGCCCTCCACCTCCATGGTGCGCCAGTTCATCGACCCGAACGGCGGGGCCACCGTGGTCACCCCGACGCGAAGGTAGCCGTACCGCCGGATCGCCTCGATCCGCGATCCGCGCGCTCCCGGCGGCGGCAGGGCGGCGAGCGGGGGCACACTCGCGCGGGCGATGCAGGGCTGCGCGGACGGACCCGGCTGGCCTGGTGTTGACGAGGGCCCCGCCGAGCCGGCGGCCGCCCCGGGACGGGCCGGGGCGGCGACGCCGTCGGCGGGCGGCAGCGGCCGAGCCTGGCGGGGCAGCGGACTGCCCGTCGTCGCGCACCCCGGCAGCGCGGCCAGCCCCAGCCCGATCCCGAGCGCGACGAGAACGGCGACGACACGGGCGCGTCTGTTCACAGGTACTCCCGGACGCGGGCACTGATCCCGATCACGCAGCAGGACGCCGCGGTGAGCAGGGCGATCGGGAGGACGGCGGCGAGGAGGCGCACGTCGGCGGCCCCGGCGTCCACCTCACCGTTGAAGCCCTCGAGATGGGCGCCCACCAGCCCGTCCACCCGGGTGATGAACCGGTCGAAGTGCTCCGACCGCAGGGTGACGCCGACGACGTCGTCGAAGACGTCCGGACTGCCGGCGCCGGCGGTCGGGCGCGGGGGCCGCCGCAGGGTCGCCACCACCTCACCGCGCTCCCGCAGCCAGGCGGTGAACTCCGCCGCCAGCTCGGCGCGCTCGGCGGGGAGCTCGGCCAGAGCGGCCGAGAGGGCACCCGCCGTCGGGGTGGGGCGGCCGTCCAGGCCGTAGCCGAGGCCGGCGACCGCGCGCTGGAAGCACGCGTCGGCGCCGTCGCCGTTTCCCAGCGACGCCAGGGACAGGTACTCGCAGGTCCGCGCCTCGAGGGCGAGAGTGCGCGAGGCGGCCAGCAGGGTCATGGGCACGAAGTCACCCCGCTGCGCGGCGGACAGCCGGCTCTGCTGCCCGCCGAGCAGGACCAGGCAGGCCACGGCGACCGCACCGAGCACGCCGGTCGCGGCCAGCAGGCCGGCGTTGAGGATCCGCCGCGTGCGGCGGTACACGTACACCTGTGCGCCGACGAGGGCGACCAGCGCACAGGCCAGCACGAGGAGCAGCAGATCCTCGCCGTGGCCGCCGGTCGCCCGGCGGTAGTCGGCGTCCACCCGGTCGCCGTAGGCGGTGACCAGCAGGTTCGTCTGGCCGAGGATGCTCGTCGCCATCAGGTCGGACGCCAGCCGCTGGTAGGAGCCGCCGACCGTGTTTCCCGCGCGGATGTTCGCCGACGCCTCGGCGACCAGCCCCACGTACTCCGGGATCAGGGTCGCGATCCGGTCCATCGCGCAGTGCGACGTCGAACCGGGTGCGCGGGCCGACTCGCACTCCCCCGGGTCGACCTCGCGCAGTTCGAGCAGCGCCGTCGTCGCCGAGCGCACCGCGGCGCTGTACTGGTTGGGGGCGGCCGGCCCGTCCCCGGCGGGAGCCGTGTCGTCACCCGCGAGCCCGGAGACGGCGGCGTCCCCGCTGTGGTCACCGGTGTAGTAGCCGCCGGCCTTCACCTCGTCGTAGTTCTCCCGGCGCTCCGCGGGCGACGACGGGCGGGACGGCACGAGGTCGACCCAGGAGAAGACGTTCGCCGCGGCGGTCGCGTCCGCCCGGGCGAGGGCCGCCCGCAGCCGCTCGGCGATGATCAGCGCAGCCGCGGACCGCTCCCGGATGCTCTCCGTCGCGTCGAGACGCTGGGCGACCACCGCGCGGCTCACCGTTCCCGCGAGCAGGAGCGCCCCGATCAGCACCGCGAGGACCCCGACGAACCGCGAGCCCGCGCCGACAGCGAGAAACTGGCGAACGGACCGGACGGCAGCCGGAGCCTGCATCGTCACAGTCACGCATCGTACACAGTTCGCACAATCACCGCAGCCGCAGTATCCGCCGCCGGCGGACGTCCGATCACGACCCGGTGAACCGCCAGGTGGGGGGGTCGCCGGGCCGCTCGTGCACGAGCCCGCGCCGTTCGAGCGCCCGCAGGTGCGCGAGCGCCTCGGAGACGGCGCTGCGCTTCATGAAACCCCCGATCTCCTCCCACGGCCGCGACCACGTCATGAGCCGGGCGACCTCCCAGGCGGTGGTCGCGCCGGGACGCAGCGCGGCGATCACCTCGGCGAACCGGTGCTCGTGGTGCAGGCGCAGCTCGGCCAGCCGGGACGACAGGCCCTCGAAGCGGTACTCGTGCGCGGGCAGCGTGCCCTCCGCGGGCAGGGCGTCGACCTTGTCCAGCGAGCGCAGGTAGTCGCCCAGCGGGTCGTCCGCGACACGCGCCTCGAACGGGATGTTCGGCGTGATCCGCGGCAGCACGTGGTCGCCGGAGAGCAGCAGCCGGTTGGCCGGCTCCCAGAAGCACAGGTGGCCCGGGGAATGGCCGGGCGTCCAGACCGCGCGCAGATCCCAGCCGGGCACGTCCGGGCGGTCCCCGTCCTCGAGCAGGATGTCCGGCTGCGGCAGCGCGGGCAGCGGGCCGGGCGGCAGCATGTCGACGGTGAAGTCCCGCAGGGCGTCGGCGGGCGCGCCGGCCCGCACCATCCCCTCGTTGACGGCCTGGAACAGCTCCATGGGGTCGGTCGGATGGTCGCGCAGCAGCGCGGCGTCCGCAGGGTGCAGCGCGATCCACGCCCCGGACGCCTCGCGCAGCCGGCCGGCGAGACCGTAGTGGTCGGGATGCATGTGGGTCGGCATGATCCCGCGCAGGTCCGTGACGGCGTAGCCGGCCGTGGCCAGGCCCGCCTCGACCGCCGCGTAGGCGGCGTCGGTGTCCCAGCCGCTGTCGATCACGTAGGCGCCGTGATCGGTCTCGAACAGGTAGACGAAAACGTGGCTCAGGCCGGACGTCGGCAACGGCACCGGAATGCTCCACAGGCCGGGCCGGAGCTGTTCCACGGGCGGCAGGCCCACCCCGGGGCGCCGCGCCACGGCGGTCACGAACCGATCACCGCCAGGCGGCCGGACTGCGTCATCCGATCACTCTCCCGCTCCGGCCCGCACGACGTCACAGGTACCGCGAGTGGGACTGGTACCGCCGACGGCGGACGGGCAGCGGTCGCCCGCTCCCAGCCGGCCGAAGCCGCACCGGACACAGAGAGCGAACAGCCGGGACGATACTAGATACCTGTTTAACACTACTAAACGACAGGCTCGAATACGCACCAAGCCCCCACGATCAAGATCGCAAATAGGAGGGCGGAGGCGGAGTCTCGTCCTTTTTGTCACACTTGGCGCATGTGGTGTGGATGGCGTTCGCGTCGCTGGGGATCAGCTGCGGTGCTTGTCGTTACGGGTGTTCTGCTGGTCGGATGCGGTGCGGATGACGGCGAGTCGTCGGGTGATGGTTCAACCGGCCCGGCGCCGACCGGCCCCGCGGCGGCTGCGGCGGACGCGGCTGCGGCGTGTGTCGCTCTGGCCCGCAGCACGGACGACCTGCGACTGCCGGCGGATGCGTCCCAGCCTTGGGTGGCTGGTGACCGGCTGAAAGGTGCGCAGCGTCTCACCGGCGCGGCGGCGGAGCAGGACGGCCGTTTCACCGTGCTGAAGGAGGCCGTCAACCGGATCGGAGACGACACCGACCGCCTGGATATCGCCGGTCTGACCGACACCATCCCGGCCGCGCTCGCCGTCTGTCGCACCGCGGGTCTGCCCGCCGACCCGGTTGAAGCGACCGACGCCCAGGCGGACGCGGCGGCGGGATGCGCCGCGGCGGCACGAACCCGGGACCAGTTCGCCATCACCGACTACCGGTCGCTCGTATTCGCGACCACACTGCGTATCGAGGGCGCCGTGGGTTTGTTGACCGCGGCGAGCGAAGCGGACAGTCGCTACCAGCCCCTCGTCGAGGGGATCGAACCGGTCCAGCAGGACCTGCAGACCCTCGCGTTCGATCAGCTGCGCACCGACGGCCCCAATCTGCTCACCGCCTGCGACCGCCAGGGATTGCCGCACGAGTAGAGACGAGACCGTCCAGAGACCTGCCGGGGTGCAGGTCGAGGACGTCGACCGCGCGGCGGACGGTCAACCCGTTCATCGGCAGCATCGAACGCCGGTGATCGGCACTGTCGCCGTCCGTACCATCCTGATGCCGCCAGCTGCAGACTTCGATCAAGATCACCGCGGCAACCTACGCCGTCAACATCGTTGACTATCTTGATGCGGGTCCTTCTGTCCGGCCCCGATAGATGGCAGGGTTCCGGTCGCGTTGTTTGGCAGGGCCGATGATCGTGTGGCCCGCGCCTATGATGATCGGCCATGGCCGAGTCTGCCCCGAGCTATCTGGCGACCGTCGCGGCGGCGTACGACGGTGTGGCCGAGGTGTATGCCGAGCTTTTCGCTGACGTGCTCGATCGCCAGCCGCTGGAGCGTGCGCTGCTGTCCGCGTTCGCCGACGTCGTGCGCGATCTCGCGGGCCCGGTCGCGGACCTTGGCTGCGGGCCCGGCTATGCGACGGCCTACCTGCACAGGTTGGGGCTGGACGTGTTCGGTGTGGACCTGTCGCCGGAGATGGTCGCCTTGGCTCGAAGCTCTCATCCAGGGTTGCGGTTCGAGGTGGGCACGATGACCGCGCTGGACCTGCCGGACCGCGCGCTCAGCGGTGCCCTCTGCCGCTACTCGCTCATCCACACCCCGCCCGCCGACATCCCCGCCGTCCTCGCCGAGGTCCGCCGCGTCCTGGCGCCCGGCGGCCACCTGCTGCTCGGCTTCCTGGCCACAGACGAGTCCGCGGCCGGGGTGCACGCCTACGACCATCGGGTGACAGGCGCCTACCGCTGGCCGCCCGACCACCTCGCCGGGTTGGCGCGGCAGGCAGGGCTTGTCGAGGTCGCCCAGTTGGTGCGAGCACCGACGGACGAAGAACGAGGCCGACAGGCACAGCTGCTGGCCCGCCGCCGGCAGGAGGCGTAAGCCTCCGCCCCCTCGCGAACGTGCGACGCCGCCCGGTACACGATCGATCAGGTCCTCGCCGACCACGACCACACCGCCCGCGCCCCCAGAACGGCCCCACGACACCCAGGGAACTGACCGCTCCTCCTGCACAGCTCGTCCAAGCGCCGCAAGCATGCCCGATACGGCGAACCAGAACGCCGAAGAACCACCGCCACTTGTCGATGAAGATCACACCCACGCCCGGACGGATTTCCGACAAGATCAGTCGGGTGGGTTAGGTCGATGATCAGGCGGGCGTCAGAGGGCCGGGCCGAGCTGTTCGAGGAGGAGCTCGAGCTGGCCGGCACTGTCGCGGGTGTGGGGGTGGTCGTCGCCGAGGAGGCGCCGGCGGCGGGTGAGGGTGTCTTCGGCCAGTTCCCGGGCTGCCTGGTGCTCTCCCAAGGCACTGAGATCGATGGCGAGGTTTTGCGCTGAGGCCAGGGTGTCGGGATGGTCCTCACCGAGGATCCGGCGGCAGCGGGTCAGGGTGTCCTCGGCCAGCTCCCGCGCCACCTGGTGCTCCCCCACCGCGGCCCGGTGGAAAGCGAGGTTGTTCGCCGAGCGCAGGGTGTGGGGGTGGTCGTCGCCGAGGATCCGGCGGCGGCGGGTCAGGGTGTCCTCGGCCAGCTCCCGCGCCGCCCGGTGCTCACCGAGGTCGGCCAGCAGAAGGGTGAGGTTGTTCGCTGAGGCCAGGGTGTCGGGGTGGTCGTGACCGAGGAGACGCCGCATTCGGTTCAGGGTGTCTTCGGCCAGCTTGCGGGCGGCCTGGTGCTCGCCGAGGGCGGCCATCTGGTTGGCGAGGTTGTTCGCCGATTGCAGGGTGAGGGAGTGGTCGTCGCCGAGGATCCGGCGACGGCGGGTCAGGGTGTCCTCGGCCAGCTCCCGCGCCGCCCGGTGCTCACCGAGGTCGGCCAGCGCGGTGGCGAGGGCGGTGGTGATGATCTGACTGTCGGGATGGTCAGGGCCAAGCGTGGTGATCCAGCGGGTGCGGGTGGTGTGGCTGAGGGTGCGGACACTGTGGTTCTGGCCGCTGCAGTGCAGGTACCAGCAGGTCCGGTGCAGCAGCAGCCGGAACCCGTCGGGTTCGGCCAGGCCGGGAAAGTCAGCGAGATGGCCTGCGACCGCGGTGACGTGGGGGGTGAGCGTGGCGTAGGTCGGCCAGGCCGAGGGGTCCTCCGCCTCGCCGGGGTAGACGGTGGCGAGCAGGTCAAGGGCACCGGCGAGGGCGATGCGCCGCTGGTCCGCGGTGAGGCGGGCCCGCAGGAGGGCGTGGACGAGGCGGTGCAGCTGGAGGGTGGTGTCGGTGCGGCGGGCGAGCGCGAGTCTGCTGATCGCGGCAAGCGCGGTGTGCGTGGTGTAGGGATCCCCGAGGGCCAGCCATTCGCTGCCGGCGGGGCGGAGTGGGATGGGTTCGGGGGCGAGGAACGCCAGCCGATCCAGCAGGCCAGCAGCACCCGGATGGTCGCTGCCGAGCCGTTCACGGGCAGCGGTGACGGTCGCGGCCAGCCCTGGATGATGCAGCGTCTCCTCAGCGAGCAGCAGAGCGGGGCGGGTGGCCAGCAGGGCCAGATAGTCGTGCACGGGGAGACCACTGGTGGCCAGGAAAGCCCCGGCCTGGTCGACGGCCAGCGGTAGATCACCGAGCGCGTCAGCGAGCTGGTCGGCGGCGGTGTCGGACAGGGTGGGCAGATAGCGGCGCAGAAGCGCGAACGATTCGGCACGGGTGAACTCGCCGACTTCGACCAACTCCACCCCGACCCGGCCCACCCCCGGATCGCGGCAGGTCACCACCAGCCGTCCCGTGGCCGGCGGAAGCATCCGCGCCAACGTCGCCGGGTCGCCGACGTTGTCATAGACCAGCAGCCAGCTCTGTCGACGTCCCAGCTCCGCCAGTGCCTCCCCCGCCCGGACCGGCAGATCCCCCGAGCCGATCCCGAGAGTGTTCGCGAGAGCGGCAAGACCGGCGAGCAGACCCGCGGGGGTTTCCGCGTCCACCCACCAGACCAGTTGGTAGTCCGCGGCATACCGCCAGGCGAACTCCACCGCCAGCTGCGACTTACCCACCCCACCGGCGCCCCGCAACGCCGCGATCGCGACACGGCCGGTACCGGCGGCGAGCTGGGTGCGCAGGCCGTCCAGGAGGGTGTCACGGCCGGTGAAGAGCAGGTTCCGCGCGGGCACGTTCCACACCGCGGGCAGCCGCCCCGGGAACACCGCCCCCACCGAGGGCGGGGCGGCCGGCCGGCCGGGGAAGCCACCGGACACCCGCACGGGGTGGACCAGGCCGACCGCCTCCAGCAGACGCCGTCGCGCTACGGGCTCGTCGACATCGAACAGGTCCCGGTAGGAGATGGTCGACAGCACCGGCGGGACTGGACAGTCGGCGACACGCAACGGGGTCAGTCTCCGCCCGGCCAGGGCGCCGGTCCACTCCTGGGTGCACCAGTGCGAAGCGAAATACGCCTGCGAACAGACCGCAACCGTCCGGGCCGCAGCGCCCATCTGCACGCTGATCCAGGTCACGAAGTTCTCCCCCGCCGGGGAATCCCACGCCTGCACCGCCACCGTGCGGCCCGCGGCTTCGAGCACCTCGGCGACCCAGGTCGCCCACGCCTCATCCGCCCCGGTGTAGGAGACGAAGAAGTCCACCCCACCGCCCGAACCCGCCGAGGACGTTGATTCCCCGCCGACCGGTCCCCGGGCCCCCGTGCCCACATCCATGCCCGCAGCTTGCCAGAACGACCACAAGCCGTCACCAACCAGACGCGTCCCGCCTCCCCGCCGCGCCAACAACCGAGCCGCAGGCAGAGGGCCGGCAAGCCGACCATCCTCAGGCACAGGTGACGGCGATCCAGCCGTCCGACACCCATCCCGGCCCTGGCCGGAAACCTATGGTTTCCCGACAAGATCGAATCAGGGGTGGCGGCCACGGCCCGCGACCGAGCTCAGCTACCCGACCACAGTCGGCGGATGTCCTCCTGGTGGCCCCGGGCCCACCGGACGACCCAGGTTCGTGGGCCCGCCGGAGAGTTGTCGCGCCATCCGACGACGTCCCAGCCGATGACTTCGGTGAACAGGTCCCGGCCGGCGTCGGCCGCGCCGAGGGCGGCCAGGTCGAGTGCGAGGTGCAGCGCCGCGTACAGGGTCAGCGGATGCTCGTCGCCGAGCCGTGCCCGCGCGCCGGCCAGCGCGCGGGTGTGCAGGTCGCGGGCGTGCGCGCCACGGCCGAGGCCACGCAGCGCGACACCGAGCACCGCCGCGGTCCACACGGTGTCCGGGTGGGCGGCGCCGGACGTCCGGCCACGGCGGGCGAGCGTCTCCGCGAGCAGGTCGTGGGCCGTCCCGTACTCCCCCAGTCGGGTCAGGGCGTGGCCGAGGCTGTGCGCCGAACGCAGGGTGTCGCGGTCGTCCGGGCCGAGCTCCGCCCGCTGCCGGGCGACGGTGTCTCGCAGCAAGCGGGCGGACTCGTCGTGGTCGCCGCTCTCCCCGGCCGCGCGCGCCAGGTTCCACGCCGAGTGCAGTGTGTCGCGGTGCTGCTCGCCGAGCACCCGCACCCGGCGGGCGTGGACGTCGCCCAGCAGTGCCCGCGCGGTGTCGTGATCGGCGAACCCGTCGGCGCGGATCGAGGCCTCGAGGTCGGCGGCGGCAAGCGTGTCCGGGTGGTCCGGGCCCAGCCGTTCACCCCAGAGGGCCCGTGCCTGGTGCGTGAGCCGTTCGCCGGCTTCGTAGCGGGCGGAGGCGGCCAGGTACCGGGCCGTGCGCAGCACCAGCCGGCGGAAGTCCGCGCACTCGTCGTCGAGCCACGTGGTGAGTGTGCGGATGTGCGGGTCGAGCGTGGCGAGTGACGGCCATGAGGCCGGGTCCGCGGGGTCGCGACCGGGCAGGTACGCACAGACCAGCAGCCGCTGCGCGCCGAGCAGGGCGGCTGGCCGCCGGCCCCCGGCCAGCCGCCGGCGCACCAGAGCCTGGACGTGCCCGTGCACGCGGATCGTGGCCCCGTCCCAGTCGGCCAGGCCGAGGCGGTCGAGCCGGGCGGCCGCGGCGGCGGTGCCGGCTGGCGCCCGGGTGAGTGTCAGGGGGTCCGCTGCGAGGAACGCCACCTGGTCGAGGAGGCCGGCCGCGGCCGGATCGACCACGTCCAGTCGCGCGCGGCTCGCTGCGACAGCCGCGGCGACCGGATCGGAAGCGGCCTCCCGCCCGAGCAGGGCCAGGTAGTCGGCGGCCGGCTGGTCGGTCGCCGCCAGGTGGCGGCCGGCCAGCGCGACCGCGAACGGGACGTCCGCCAGCGCCCCGGCGAGTGTCTCGGCGGCCGGCGGGGTGATTCCGCGGTGGTGCTGGCGTAGTAGCAGGACCGACTCGTCCCGGCGCAGCTCGCCGACCTCGAGCAGCACGGGAGTGAGCCTGGCCACCGCTGGTCCGCGGCTCGTCACGAGCAGCCGGCCGCTGTCCGGCGGTGCCACGGCGGTCAGGTCGCGGGGATCACCGACACCGTCGTAGATCAGCAGCCAGTCCGTGCGCTGGCCGAGCTCGGCCCACAGGCGGCGCAGCACGGCGGCCCGGTGGCCAGCCCCCGGCGGGGCGATGGCGGCGGCTAGCTCGGCCAGGCACGACTCGGCGCGCTCGGGAGTGTCCGCGTCCACCCACCACACCAGGCCGTAGTCGCCGGCGTGCCGATGCGCGTACTCGACGGCGAGCCGCGACGCGCCCATCCCACCCGCGCCGCGCGCGGACACCAGCCCGAGATTGCGCCCCCGGCCGACGTCACGTCCCTGACCTGCGTTGCGCCCCCGGCCGGCGCCGCGCCCCCGGCCGAAGTCGTGTCCCCGGCCAGCTCCCGGCGGACGCAGTTCGCGGTGGATGCGCTGGAGCAGCGCGTCGCGGCCCACGAAGAACGGGTCGCGGCGCGGGACGTTCCATTCGGCCGGCTGCCACTCGCCCGTGGCCCGGGTCGCGGGGAGCCTGGGACGGACACCCTCACGTGGGTCCGGTCGGCCGCCGGTCAGCACCCGCGTCACCTCGGATCTGCTCAGCGGTCAGGTCGGTGTAACCCGCGTCGATCCCCCGCGGGACGAACCCGTCGACCGGATCCCCATCTTCACCGACGGTCCGTGCTGTCGGCCGCGTCCGCGCCCGGCCGGGTAGGGGTGGCGGCATCGCCGCAGGCCAGGGGCGTGCCGCCGACTCCCGCCGCCGCCACCTCGGTGGGGATCCGCGCCGGGCGCCCGCGGGCCGTGTCACTGTTCCAGGTGGACGTCCAGCCTGATCAGGATGGACTTCGACGTCGGGGTGTTGCTGCGCTTGGCGGTGCTGTCGAGGGGCACCAGGACGTTGGTCTCCGGGAAGTAGGCGGCGGCGCAGCCGCGGGCGGTGGGATACGAGACCACCCGGAAGTCGGGGGCGCGGCGCTGCACGCCGTCGGTCCAGACCCCGACCAGGTCGACCCGGGCGCCGTCGGCGATGCCGAGCTCGGCCAGGTCGTCCGGGCTTACCAGCACGACCCGGCGGCCGTGGCGGACCCCGCGGTAGCGGTCGTCCAGCCCGTAGATCGTGGTGTTGTACTGATCATGGGAGCGGATCGTCTGTAGGAGCAGGTGGCCGGGGGGCGTCGGCCGGATCTCGCAGGTGTTCACGGTGAAGGCGGCCCGCCCGCTCGGTGTCGGGAAGGTCCGGCTGTCGCGTGGCGGGTGCGGGAGCAGGAAGCCGCCGGGCTCGTCGAGGCGGGCCTCGTAGTCGGCGAACCCAGGGACCACGTTCGCGATGTGCGCGCGTACCCGCCGGTAGTCCTCGGCCAGCGCCGCCCAGTCCACCGCAGGCGCGGCGTTGGCGGCGGAGGCAGCGGTGTCCGCGGGCGCGGTGGCTGTGACGGAGTGGCCGAGGGTCGCCGCGGCCAGGCCGCAGATGATCGCGATCTCGGAGCGCAGCTCGGGCCCGGCCGGGGCCAGCCGGCCGCGGGAGGCGTGGACGGAGCCCATCGAGTCCTCGACGCTGACCCGCTGCGGGCCGCCGGCCTGGACGTCCAGCTCGGTGCGGCCGAGTGTGGGCAGGATGAGGGCGCGCTCGCCGGTGATGGCGTGCGAGCGGTTGAGCGCGGTGGAGACCTGTACGGTGAGCCGGCACCGGCGGATCGCGTTCTCGGTGACGGCCGAGTCCGGCGTCGCGGCGACGAAGTTGCCGCCCATCGCGACGAACACCTTCACCCGGCCGTCGCGCATGGCCCGGATGGTGTCGACGACGTCCAGGCCGTGGTGGCGGGGCGGCGCGAAGCCGAACTCGGTGCCGAGGGCGTCCAGGAACGCGTCGGGCATCCGCTCCCAGATGCCCATCGTCCGGTCGCCCTGGACGTTGGAGTGGCCGCGCACCGGGCAGACCCCCGCGCCGGGACGGCCGATGTTGCCCCGCAGCAGCAGGAAGTTCACCACCTCCCGGATCGTCGCTACGGCGTCCGGGTGCTGGGTCAGTCCCATCGCCCAGCAGACGATCACCTTGTCGGCGGCGAGGACCCGCCCGGCGAGCTCGTCGATCTCATCTGGGCGTAGACCGGTGGCGGTGGCGACGTCGCCGGGGGTCAGGTGGGCGCGTACGTGCGCCGCGAACTCCTCGAACCCGGTCGTGTGCCCGGCGATGAAGGCCTGGTCGAGGACGGTGCCGGGGCTGGCCTCCTCGGCGGCGAGCAGCCGGGCGGACAGCGCCTGGAACAGGGCCATGTCCCCACCGAGGCGGATCTGCAGGAACTGGTCGGCGAGCGCGGTGCCCCGGCCGAGCACCCCGGAGACCCGCTGCGGGTTACGGAACCGCATCAGCGCCGCCTCGGGCAGCGGGTTGACCGCGACGACACTGCCACCGGCCCGCTTCAGCCGCTCCAGCGACGTCAGCATCCGCGGATGGTTCGTGCCCGGATTCTGCCCGACGACGAGCACCAGGTCCGCCGTCTCCAGGTCCTCCAGGGTGACGGAGCCCTTGCCGACCCCGATCGTCTCGGTCAGCGCGGCACCCGACGACTCGTGGCACATGTTCGAGCAGTCCGGAAGATTGTTCGTGCCGAACGCCCGGGCGAAGAGCTGGTAAAGGAAAGCGGCCTCGTTGCTCGTCCGCCCCGAGGTGTAGAAGGCGGCCTCGTCCGGGTTTTCCAGGCCGGTCAGCTCGTCCGCGACGATCCGGAACGCCTCGTCCCAGCCGACGGGGACGTAATGGTCGCTGCCCGCGGCCTTGTACACGGGGTTGATGAGCCGGCCCTGCTCACCGAGCCAGTGCCCGGAGCGGGTGGCGAGGTCGGTCAGGCTGTGCGCGGCGAAGAACTCCGGTGTCACCCGGGCCCGGGTGGCCTCCTGCGCGACGGCCTTCGCGCCGTTCTCGCAGAACTCGGCGCGTGAACGGTCGTCCGGCCGCGGGTCGGGCCAGGCGCAGCCGGGGCAGTCGTAACCGTCGTCCTGGTTGAGCAGCCGCAGGGTCTGCACGGAACGGCGCACGCCCATCAGCTCCCGGCAGCGCGCCAGCGCGTGTGCCACGCCGGAAACACCGGCGGCGGACGTCGCCGGTTCACCGATCCTCAGTTCGCCGGTGCACGGTTCGCCGGTGCGCGGTTCGCCGGTCCTCAGCTCGGGGTCCATAGCGGTCCGTCCGTCGTCGGGGAGCTCGCTGGTCGGGCGGCCGTCCGTCCGACGCTACGCGCGGCGCGTGCGAACGGGGAGGTCCGCCGCGTCAGTCGAGGGGACGCCCCCGGTCGCGCAGGGCGTCCAGGACGGGTGCGTACATCCGTTCCTTGATGGTGCCCAGGGTGGTCCCCGCCCGGCCGGCCTGGGCTCGCGCGATCTCCACGCCGGTGCCGCGTACCTCCTCCTCCGCCACCGCGCGATCGACGATGGCGGCGGCGCAGGCGTCGCGGCCGCCGTAGCGGCGGGCCGTGGTCATCGCCTCGTGCGCGGTCTGCGGGCTCAGCCGGGCCTGGATCAGCGCGGACATCGCCGGGGTGAAGGGGATGTCGATGTCGGCTTCGGGCAGGCACCAGTAGCCGCGGTCGGCCCGCATCACCCGGAAGTCGTGCGCCAGGGAGAACATCGCGCCCGCGGCGAACGTGTGCCCCTGCAGCGCGGCCACGGTGACCACCGGCAGGGCCAGCATCCGGGCCAGCAGTTCGTGGACGCTGACCGCGTACTCCTGCTGCCGGTCGGCGTTCGCGAGCAGCCAGTCCAGGTCCAACCCATTGGAGAAGTACTTTCCGGTCGCGGCGGTCACCAGGGCCCGAGGCCCCGATGCCTTCTCCACCTCGTCCAGTGCCGCCTCGACGGAGGCGATCCAGTCCGGGTGGAAACGGTTCTCCCCGTCGCCGATGTCGAGGACGAACACGTCGTCATGGCGGTCGAGCGTGGGCACGGCGGCTCCTTCTGGACGGACGGCGGATCGGGCTGGTGGGACTGACTCTGCGGGACCGGGCTGGCGGGGGTTCGGCCGGTGGCGTCGACCAGGCCGAAGACCACCTGCCCCGCAACGGTTCCCGTACCCGCACCACTTCGACCCACAGCTGGATCACTCTGTCGCGCACGCGACCCCGATGCACTGCTCCTGATGCAGCGCGTCAGAAGAAATGTCCGTATCGTCCCGAAAGTCAACAAGGGACGACAATGAGACACGCCCGGACCCGATGGACCCAACTACCCCGCCTGGCGGCGGTCGTGACGGCGATGGGACTCGCTCTGACCCTGGGCGCCTGCGGGGGTGGCTCGGACGACGCCGGCGAGGCCGCGGCCACCGGTTCCCAGGCGGGCTCAGGGGCGAGCGGTCCACTCAACGGCATCGAGACCAAGCCCGCCGCGGAGATCATCTCGGCGGCCGCCAACGCGCTGCGCGGCGCCGACAGCGTGCACTTCGCCGGCGACGGGGTCGACGAGGGCAAGCCGGCGTCGGTCGACCTGCGACTGGACTCCCACGGCGCCGTCACCGGGTCCATGGACACCAACGGCATGCACCTCGAGGTGCTGCGGGTCGGCGGCGTGGCCTACGTGCGCGGCGAGGGGCTGGTGGCGGCGTACCCGGGCGCCCGTCCCGAGCAGTGGGTCAAGACCGGGCCGCTTCCCAACGACGACAACCTGAGCCTCGACGGCGCGGCGGACGACATCGAGGACATGGCCGACGATCTCAAGGCCGGCGAGACCCCGACCATCGAGCAGGTGACCGAACAGGGCCAGCCCGCGGTGAAGGTGACGACGAAGTCCCACACCCTGTACGTCGCGAACGTCGGCGAGCCCCTGCCCCTGCGCCAGACCGGCACCGGCGTGGACAGCGGCACGCTCGACGCCACGTTCACCGAGTACGGGCAGCCGGTCACGGCCACCGCCCCCACCGACGTCTTCGAGATCCCGCAAGCCGCCTCCTGATCCGGGTTCCGCCGGGTCATCCGGCAGCGCCCGCCGGGTGCGCGCTTCCGCGCGCCCGGCGGGCTTCACGCGTCCGCGGTCGACCGTGACCGCCGCCACGGCGGCCCTCCGCCCGGTTTTCCGAATACAACCGGGATCAATAAGAAACAGAAAACGGCAACGACGAACACTGGTTCGCTGTTATCTCGAACACAGCCCATCCGGGAATCCCCGGGCGACAGTCCGGCCACGGCACGACCGGCCGGCATCCAAGCGGCGCAGGTCACACATTCGGACGAGCTATGTGAAAAGGCCATCACCCACGAGGGAGGTGATTTGCCGGCGGCCCGCCATATCGTGGGAAGCCAAGTAACCCGCGGGAACCCCGGCTACCGTGCTGCGGCCATTGGCCACGGCCAGCGGGAGCCACGGCGAGTGGGAGCCGCGGGCGCGCGCACCGAGGAGCGGGTGCGCGCACGACAGCAGTGATCGGAGTACGCGCATGGCGCACGGTCAGACGGCCCCCGTCGCCGTCCAGGCATCCCCGACCCAGGTGCCCCGCCAGGCCCCCGGCCGGACCGGTCCCCGCAGTCCGCACACCGGCCGGCCCCGGTCCGGCGAGGATGCCCGCCGCTCCGGCACCGGCGGCCCCCGCACCGGCCAGCCGCTCCCCGGCGCCGACACGGCCGTCGGCCAGTGGCCGGGGACCACCGGCTCGGCGCAGGGCACACCGCCGCGCCGCCCCGGCTCCGTCCGGCGGACGACCTCGATCATGATGGAGCGCCCGGACGGCCTCACCGGCCCGCTGCACCTCACCGGTGTCGGCCGTGACCTGCTGACCACCGCCACGGGCGAGGTGGAGGTCCTCGGCGAGGCCCGGCTGCGTGTCGTCCTCGACTACATGGCCGCGCCCGGCCCCGTCCTCGAGATCGAGTCCGAGCCCGCCGTTCCCGGCCTCGCGAGCCTGGTCGGCGCCTCGGCGCGGGCCGGCTTCCGCGGCGCCGCCCGGCAGATCCTCGCGGCCGCCGACGCCGCCGGCGCAGAAGGCGACGCGGCCGACACCGACAGCGGCGTGGCCGACAGCAACGGCGACGGAGCTGGTGGGGCGTCCACCACCCGGCGCTCGCTGCTCGAGCAGCTCCTCGACGACGTGCCCGTGGCGACCCTGGTGTCGGGCTCCGCGCTCGGGCGCAACGGCATCTTCCGCGACGACCCCTCGCGGCACGCCGGCGCGGAGGCCGGCGGCAACCCGATGCTCGACGTCTGCGCCGGCTGGCAGCGGGAGGGGCTGCTCGCCCGCGTCTCCGCCGAGCGCAGCGCCGACCCCGAGGCCCCGGTGCGGACGACCATGGTCGTGGCCGGCGACCTCGCGGTCGACGAGGACCCGCTCGGGTGGCATCCGCTGCCGCCGATGGGCACCCATGCCATGCGCCGCCTGCGCCGCATCGACCTCGTCCCGATCGGCGGCGAGCCCGCCGGCGCCGGACCCGCCCGTACCGGGGCCGCGGACGGGGCCGCCGCCTTCCGGGCCGACGCCTTCTTCCGCGACACCTACCGGGAGGCGTCCGGCGCCGAGGTCGTCGTGCACGAGTACGGGATCGACGCCACGGTCGACCAGTCGGCCCGCGTCGTGCGCTCGATGGGGCGGGCCGGGGTCCTGCCGGGCCCCGAGTGCCCCCAGGCACTGGCCAGCGCCGAGCGCATCGTGGGGCTCGGCGCCGCGGACCTGCGCCGCACCGTCTCGCGCGCCTTCACCGGGACGACCACGTGCACGCACCTCAACGACACCCTGCGCTCCCTGGGCGATCTCCCCGACCTGATCGAGCGGCTCCGCTCGGCCACCGCCCGCTGAGGATGGCCGACCGGTCGCCGTCATCGGGCCTTCCGCGCCGGGCATCAGGGACAAAAGTCCTGCACCCGGAGTCCGTACCGGCCGACCTCCCGTCCGGGAGGCCGCGGCGCGTCTCCCCGCGGGTACCTTGACGATCATGACTGGTGTTCGCGTCTTCCTGCTGGACGATCATGAGATCGTCCGCCGGGGCATCCGGGAGATGCTGGAGGACTCCGGGGACATCGAGGTCGTCGGCGAGGCGTCGACCGCGGCGTCCGCGCTGCGGCGCATCCCGGCCGCCCGTCCGGACGTCGCGGTGCTCGACGCCCGGCTGCCGGACGGAAGCGGGATCGAGGTGTGCCGGGAGATCCGCTCGGCGCAGCCCGCCGTGGGCTGCCTCATCCTGACCTCCTACGACGACGACGACGCGCTCTTCGCCGCGATCATGGCGGGGGCCTCGGGGTATCTGCTGAAGCAGATCCGGGGCAACGACCTGGTCGGGGCGATCCGCACGATCGCCGCCGGGCGCTCGCTGCTCGATCCCGCCGTCACCCAGAAGGTGCTGGCCCGGCTGCGCGACGAGCCCGCCGAGGACGAGCAGCTCGCCGCGCTCGGCAGCCGCGAGCGCCAGATCCTCCGGCTGATCGCCGAGGGCATGACGAACCGCCAGATCGCGGGCTGCGTCCACCTGTCGGAGAAGACGGTGAAGAACTACGTGTCGGCGATCCTCGGCAAGCTCGGTCTGACCAGCCGCACGCAGGCCGCCGTGTTCGCGGCCCGGCTCAAGAGCTGACGGCGGCCCGGCCGCTGACACACGGGGCCGGTGGGCGGCACTCCGTCAGCTGCGCGTAAGTGCCTCCCGCCAGTGCCAGGCGGGCGAGGTGCCATCGCCGCGCGGCCGCCCCAGGTAGAGGGCGGAGGCACCGGCCACGGGGGCGGGCGGGAAGTGCCGGACCGGCCCTGGAGCGGTTTTCGAAACATTCCCGAGCAGGTGCCCGCGGACGTCCGCACCTCGCTTCGGACGTCCCGCCCGATCGGTCCATCGCCACCACCATCGGACCGCCACCGCGCCCGGACTGTCCGGTTGCCGACAGTGCGGGCCCTGACACGCAACCAGGCGTGATTACTCCGCATCATGACTGACGGAACGGCGCGCGGCCCGGCGTGCCGGCCAACCGCCGGAGGGCCCATGGACGCGTGCCGCAGCGCCGAGGAGCCAGTCACCGCGCCCGGCGGCCAGCCCGCCGCCGACCCGCTGCGGCCTGACGATCCCTCCGAGCTGGGGCACTACCGCGTTCTCGGGCGGCTCGGCGAAGGCGGGATGGGCACCGTCTTCCTCGGCGCCGCCCCCGACGGGCGGCCGGTCGCGATCAAGATGATCCGGGCGGAGGTGGCCGGCATGCCCACCTTCCGCGCCCGCTTCCGCCGGGAGGCCGAGCTCGCCCGCCGGGTGGCCCGGTTCTGCACCGCCGAGCTGCTGGACGCGGTCGACCCGCCCGACGGGCCGCCCTTCATCGTCACCGAGTTCGTGGACGGGCCCACGCTCGCCGCCGCGGTCGCGGCCGGTGGCCCGCTCGGCGCCGCCGACCTTGAGCGGGTGGCCGTCAGCGTGGCCGCGGCGCTGACCGCCATCCACGGCGCCGGCCTGGTCCACCGTGATCTCAAGCCGGCGAACGTCCTGCTGTCGTCCCTGGGGCCGCGCGTCATCGACTTCGGGATAGCCCACGCGGCGGACATCACGCACGTCACCCGGGACTCGATCGTCGGAACGCCGGCGTTCATGGCTCCCGAGCAGGCCCTGGCCCAGCCGGTGTCCGGCGCGGCCGACGTGTGGGCCTGGGCCGGCCTGGTCGCCTTCGCCGGAACCGGCCGGTTGCCGTTCGGGGACGGCCCGCCCGAGGCGCAGATCTTCCGGATCGTCCACGGCGACCCGAACCTCGACGGGCTCGACCCGGCGCTGGGCACCGTCGTCCGGCGGGCGATGAGCCGCCAGCCCACGGACCGCCCCACCGCGCAGGACCTACTGCAGCAGCTGGTCACCCTCGGCGGCGAGGTCCCGGCTTCGGCGACATCCGCACTCGCGCTCCCCGCGGCGGCCGGCGGTACGCCGCCCCAGGGTCGGGCGCCCGCGAGCGACCCGATCCCGCCCACCAGCCCAGCCGGCCCGTCCAGCTCACCCAGCCCACCCAGCTCACCCAGCGCGGCCCGGCGGACGCGACCGGAGCACCGGCCGTCCGGACGCATGCTCGTCGCAGCGCTGGCCGGGGTCGTCGTCGTCCTGGTCGGCGCCTGGCTACTGCTTCAGGCACAGCCGCCGGACGGCCGTGACAACACCGATGCCCGGGTAAGCGCCACCCCCGCTCCAGGCGACCCCACCGGTCCGTCGGACGGCCAGTCGCCAGGAGGCGGGGAGGCAAGCCCGGGCACCGCGACGGCCACCGGGCCCGGGCCGGGCGGGACCGCCGGGGAGGTCATGCCGCCCGGCGAGCCCGTCGAGATCCCGGACGTCGTCGGTCGGCCGGTCGCCGAGGCGGAGGAGGCGCTCCG
This sequence comes from Parafrankia sp. Ea1.12, assembly GCF_900465275.1. Taxonomy (NCBI): domain Bacteria; kingdom Bacillati; phylum Actinomycetota; class Actinomycetes; order Frankiales; family Frankiaceae; genus Parafrankia; species Parafrankia sp. Ea1.12. The sequence continues at coordinate 45,262 of NZ_UBIZ01000285.1, forward strand.
CACCGCCGGGCTGACGAACATCATCCGCACCACGCGGCTCGACGACCGGCCCGCGGGCTCCGTCATCGGGATGCACCCCGCCGCGGGCAGCGAGGTGAGCCGGGACGCGGCGATCGAGCTCGACGTGTCCGACGGGCCGGGGCACACCACCGTCCCCGACCTCGTCGGGCGGTCGGAGGTGGACGCCCGCTCCGGGCTGTACAGCGCCGGCCTGGTGATGGTCATCCAGGAGAACAGCGGGCCGTCCACGGTCGGGCCGGGGCTGGTGGAGCGGACCGTCCCGGCGGGCGGGACCCAGGTCGCCCACGACACGACGGTGACGATCACCATCGTGAGCCGGCAGGTCGCGGTTCCCGACGTGGTCGACCAGAGCGCCGCCACGGCCACCGCGACGCTGCGGGACTATGGCTTCGACGTCGTCGAGGAGCGCGGCGCAGGCTCCCAGCCGGCCGGGGTCGTCATCGCCCAGCTGCCGCGGGCGGGCCTCGTCACCCGGGGGGCGACCGTCACGATCACCGTGAGCCAGCCCCGGTCGAACGGCGACTCGCAGGTCACGCAGACCCCGGAGCCACCTCCAGTCCCCTGACCAGCGCGGGATCAGGGCGGCCCGCTCCCCCGGGCCGGGGTACCCGCGGGAACGGGCCGCCCTGATCCGCGAGAGCGCTCGGGAGCTCACCCGTGTGGATCACTGCCAGGGAGGTCACCGCCCGGGTCAGCACCACGTAGAGCCGGCGCAGCCCCTGGACGGAGCCCGGCCCGGAGCCGGCGACGGACGCCGGGTCGACGAGGACCACATGGTCGAACTCGAGTCCCTTCGCGAGCGACGCGGGCACGACAGTCACCGGCCGGGACGCCCGCCCTTCCGGCACGGGCTTGTCGGTGAGCGAAGCGCCCTCGGTGGGCTCGGCGTCGCCGGTGAGCACAGCCTCGCCCGCGGGCTCGGCGTCCACGGTGAGGGCGGCGTCCTCCGTAAGGGCGGCGTCCTCCGTAAGGGCGGCGTCGTCGGTGAGGGCGGTGGCGGGCAGGCCCGCCGCGCGCAGCGACGCCGTCAGGCCGCCGACGGCCTCGTCAGGGGCGATCACCGCCACCGAACCGCCGCGGCCCAGCCCGGCACCGACCTGGCGCGCAGCCTCGCCGGCCAGGTCGTCCAGCGGGGCGGCGATCACCCGCAGCGCACCCGGGACGGCGCGGGTCGACGACACGGGAGGCAGATCCGGCGCGATGCTCGGGAGCAGACGGTCGGCGAACGAGAGGATCTCGGCCGGTACCCGGTGGCCCCGGGTCAGCACCTCCAGCCGCGCGGCGGGCTTACCGAAGTGGGCAAGCGCCTGCTCCCAGGAGCGCGCGGCCCAGGCGGTGGTGCCCTGGGCCAGATCCCCGAGGACGGTGAGCGAGCCGGTGGCGCAGCGGCGTCCGACGGCCCGGCACTGCATGGCCGAGAGGTCCTGGGCCTCGTCGACGATGACGTGCCCGAACGCCGGCACGCCGTCGATCAGGTCCAGTGCCTCGTCCAGGCAGAACAGGTCGGCGGGCGACCAGCGGACGGCCCGCCGCGACGTCGGCCGGTCGGCCAGCAGCAGGCGCTGCTCGGGCGCGGAGAGCACGCCGTCGGCGGCGTGGGCGAGCAGGGCGGGGTCGGTGAACAGCCGGTGGATCAGCCCGGCCGCGTCGGTGCGCGGCCAGACGGCGTCGACCGCCGCCCGGACGGACCGGGTGCGGGCGAGGCGCTCCACCGCGGAGTCGGCCGGCAGGTGCCCCCGCTCCTCGGCGCGGCGGACCACCGCGGCGGCGATCCGCCGGGCGAGCAGGTCCCGGGCCACGCGATGGCGGTGGCCGCCAGCCTGGATGCCGGCGGCCAGGCCGGCGATCTCGTCGCCGCTCACCGTCCACCGACCGAGCGAGCTCGTGATCAGGGCAGCCGGCGGGGAGGCGCCGGGCCGGGTGGCGCCGAGCGCCCGGCGGATCACCACGGCCATCCGGGCATCGCCCTTGATCTCGGCCACCGGCTCCGGGTCGGTTCCGCGCGCCGTCGCGACGTCCACGAGGGCAGCGAGACTACGGTGGGTGACGGTAAACTCGCCGAGCGCGGGCAGGACCGCGCCGATGTAACGCAGGAAGGCCCGGTTCGGCCCGACGACGAGCACCCCGGCGCGGCTGAGCCGCTCCCGGTAGGCGAACAGCAGGTAGGCGGCCCGGTGCAGGCCGACCGCCGTCTTGCCGGTGCCCGGCGCGCCCTGGACACAGACGCTCACCTCGAGATCGGCCCGGACGATCTCGTCCTGCTCCGGCTGGATCGTCGCGACGATGTCACGCATGGGCCCCGAGCGGGGCCGCGCGATCTCGCGGGCGAGCAGGTCGCCTCCGGCCGGCCCGCCGACCCGTGGCGCGCCCGCCGGGCCGGGCGACGGTTCGACGAGTGGCTCCTCCTCGAACGCGGTGAGCTCGGGGCCGTCGAACCCGAACCGGCGCCGCGCCACGAGCCCCATCACGTCGCCCCGATGGGCGCGGTAGTACGGACGGGCGATGTCGGTGCGCCAGTCGACGACCAGCGGATCATCGCCGGCGGCCTCCCGCACATGGCGCCGTCCCAGGTGGACGCGCCGCTTTCAGGGACGCGTTCGTCACCTTGTCAGCGACGGGGTCGCCTTCGGCGATCTCCGTCGCCTCGGCCTCGTGCCGCATCCGGACCAGCGCCGCGCGGGCGCGGTCCAGGTGACGGCGCTCGGCGGCGAGCTCCGCCGACCACGGATCCACCGACCGGGCGTCCGCCGGCCGGAGATCCGCCGGCCGGACATCCACGGACCGGGGATCCTCATCGCGCCCCTCGGCCGCGCCGTCGCCCATACCGACCCCTCCACTTTACGAAGTCAATAACTTGACCGAGTAAAGCAGATCGAAACCGCTCACCCGGCCCCGGGCACCGTCCGACCCTGAAGATCCGTCCGATCGGGGAAGTCCGCCCGGTCCGCACGATCCGCCCGGTCCGGGAGATCCACGAGTCCCGGGAGGTTCGCGAGTCCTGGAAGGTTCGCGAGTCCGGCGAGCGCGCCGAACGCCCGGCGGGCCGCCGCCTCGGCGGCGGGCAGGACGTCCACCGCGGCCGCGCCGGCGTCGAGGCGGCGCCAGTTCTCCCGGGCCAGCACCCGTTGGACGGTGAGGACCGCCGCCGCGGCGAGCCGCGCGTCCACCTGGGCGGCGGGCGAGCCGGCCGCCTCGGCGAACGCGTCCGCCAGGGCGTCCTCGTCGGCGGCGGTGTACTGGGCCATCCGGCCCAGCAGGCTCGGGGTCGAGAAGACCAGGCGATGGTAAGCGAGCACCTCGGGCGCGTCGCACAGCCCGGTGACCGGTTCGTGCTGTCGCAGGCCCGCGAGGAAATGAGCCTCGAGAGCGGCGAGCGGCGACTGGTCGGCCGACCGCGCCCGCACCACCCGGGCCGCTTCACCACGGTGGTCGAGCACGCGGTGGAGGACGAGGTCCTCCTTGGCCGGGAAGTAGCTGAACAGCGTCGGTTTCGACACCTCGGCGGCCGCGGCCACCTCGGCGACGGAGACGCGCTCGAAGCCCCGTTCCAGGAACAGCGAGACGGCGGCGGCGGACAGCGCGTCGCGGGTGCGCTGCTTCTTGCGGTCCCGCAGGCCGAGTGGCTCGGTCATCGTCGCCGCCTACCCGCTCCGCTCCCCCACGAGCCGTCGAAGGGCCTCCGGGGCGCGGCTGTGCCGCCGGGCCGCCGGGCGTCCGGCGGTTCGCTCGGGTGCGATCTCGTACTTCACGACATGCACAGTAAGGCGCGCCGGCGCCGGACCGTCACGACCCCGACGGGCCCGGGTGCGACCAGGACCCGCCGGCCGGCGCGCCAGCCGCGCCGGTGTCCGCTACCAGGCGTCAAGAGCGGCCCGGAAGGGAAAGAAGATGGGACAGGCACGCGGACCACCAGGCGTCACAGCCAGTTCCCCGGCGGCCCGCTGCACCGCTCCGGCGGCTCCGGCGGCAGGCGTCCCGCACTGCCGGCGGGCCGACGACGCAATAAAGGGGGACGGGATGACGCGACAGCGCCGATCACGCCCACCTGGGGCGGAGATCGCCGCACCGGGGACAGATCGTCACTTATCGCATCCGGGCCAGGCCCGAAGTTAACACGAAGGAAGCCTGGATTTAATTTCTGTTGAATCGCCGTGTGCAATTCTGCAGTATGCAGACAGGTGGTGCTCCCGTGGTCGATATCGTTAAGATAGCAGCGTCGATCGACGATATCCCCACCGTTGAGGAAACAGACGCGATGCTGGAGGAGCTGCGCAGGCTCCCACGCACCATGGAGACGATCAGGTTGATGGATGACCTGCTGGAGCTCCGATCGCTACTCGGCGCGACGTGCTGAGAACGCGCGCCGAGTAGCGTCGGAGGGCTTGGCGGCGCACCGCTGGACGCACTGTTCAACTGTGGTGCGCCGACATTCCGGCCTGGCCGGTCAGCAGGAGGGTGTTACTAGGCGCCGAAACCCTGCTGGCCCTGCTGGCCCTGGTTGCCCTGCTGGCCGCCACCGAAGCGCTCGCCGGCCTGACCCTGGCCGCCGCCGACACCGGCCAGCTCACGCAGGCGGTTCTCGACGTAACGCTCGCTGTGGTGCGTCTTGTCCGCGATCCGGGCGACGAGGTCATTGATGTCGGTCGCGGAGTCGAGGTCCGCCGCGCTGACCTGACCGAACTGGTCAAGGAGGCGGTAGCGGAGCTGCCGCCAGTTCTGACGGAGCTGCTGCTCCACCTGCTGGCGCTGCTGCTGCTGCTCCTGCTGGCTCATTTTCTGATCCCTTTCTCAGTGGTCATTTACTGGCGCGCACCGAGGTGCGGGGCGAACGCTACCGCAGCGACTTCGGGCAGCGTCAAACCCACGCCGGAATCCGAATGTATGCGGCCAGTCCGGGGCCACCACGGCGGAAACAGCCCGCCGGGCGCATAAACGGTGCCCAGGGTTCAGTACGAGGCCGACCGATGAATACCGGCTCGCCGGCCATCATTTCGCCGTTTCCCGCCGAAGCGGATGGCGTCGCGGCCCGACGCCACGCGCTCGCCGCTCGCATCACCGGCGAACCGCCGACCCGGCCGCGGCGGAGTGCCGCGATCGCGCCGGTTCGCCCAGGGACCGCCGGGGGCGAGAACGTGCGATCAGGAGCGCACCGAAAGTAGCGTCGGGACGTCCTGACGCAAGGAGGCTGTCATGCGTGCGTGCGACACCTGCGGAAACGATTACTGGATGTCCTTCGAGATCCGGGTCGTCAGCGGTGAGACGTACACCTTCGACTCGTTCGAGTGCGCGGTGCAGAAGCTCGCCCCGCGCTGTGAGCACTGCGACTGCCGGGTGATCGGGCACGGCGTGGAGGTCTCCGGGCGTTTCTTCTGCTGTGCGCACTGCGCACGCCAGGCGGGCGGAATGGGCCGTGAGATCCGCGACGCCGTCGGAGCGCACCCCGACGGATCGGCGGCCGGGGCGGGAGACGGTGCGCACCGGCGACGGGTCGGCCAGGCGACGGCGGGCGAGCGGTCGGATGGGTGACAAACACCCTGGAGCGCCCGTTTTCCGCAGGTGAACTGGATGGGTGACCGGACCCACCACGCAATCAGAACGCTGGCATCCGGAACGGCGGAAACGAGAACGGCGGAAACCGGAACGGCGCCGGCTCGTACGCCGGAGCCGCGTGCGAGCCTGCCCGCCGCCGGGGCCGCGAATCCGCCTGCTGCGCCCCGGCGAGCAGGCCATCGTCGACGAGGTGTTCGCCGGGCTCTCACCGAGAAGCCGTTACCTGCGTTTCCACGCGCCGCTGGGCGCCCTTCCGGCAGCGCACCGCCGCGCCCTCGTGGACGTCGACGGCCGTGACCGCATCGCGCTCGTCGCGGTGGAACGCCGTCCGCTGGGAATCGCGCGGCTGATCCGCACCGGACCGGCCGAGGCCGAGGTGTCGGTCGCGGTCGTCGACGACGCCCACCGCAACGGGGTGGCCCGTCGGCTGCTCGCCGAGCTCGAACGTCGCGCGTGTGCGGCCGGTGTCCGCGAGCTGCACGCCAACGTGCTCGCCGAGAACACCGCCGCGCTGGCGCTGTTCCGGGCGAGCTTCGCGCAGGGCCCGTGCGTGGTGGAGGGCGATGTGCTGCGCCTGACGTGCCTGCCGGGCCGCCGTGCGCGGTGGACGGCCCGGCCGGCCGGGCCGGCCCGGCGCCGCCGTGGCAGGCGCCGGGCGACGCCTGCCACGGGCTGACGCCGGACGGGACCGGTCGGGATCAGGTGACCCGGTCCGCCGGGCCGCTCTTGATCGCCTCGACGAGAGCACCGAGCTTCTCACCGGAGAGGTTCCTGGCCAGGTCCGCCTCGCTGATCATCCCGACGAGCCGCTTGTTGTCGATGACCGGCATCCGCATCACCCGGTGCTCCATCATCTCGTTCAGGACGGTGTCGAGGTCGGCGTCCGCCCGGACGAACAGCGGCTTGCCCTTCCCGAGGTCACCGGCCCGGGTCGACGCCGGGTCCCGGCCCTCCGCCACACAGTTGATCACGATGTCGCGGTCGGTGATGATGCCACCGAGGCGGTCGTCGGCGCCGCAGATCGGCAGCGCGCCGACGCCGAGGTCGCGCATCATGCGGGCCGCGCTGGCCAGTGACTCGTCCGCGCCGACGCACTTCGCGTCGCCGTGCATGATGTCCCGAGCGGTCGTCATGGCTGTTTCCCCTTCGTCGTCATGCCTGCTGGGAGCCGTCCCGCGGCTTCCGGGGAAGCCGCGATCCGACTCGACATGACATACCCACCGCGACTGGGTGCACACGATCAGTCCACAATGGCGACGGTGCGCCAGGGAGGCGGGGCGCCGGGAATCAGTGGCGGTGCGCCGGGGCCAGCTGGTGCACGGTCACCCTGCGCACGTCGCACGGGTCGCCGCCGGCGGGCGAGCACGGCTCGCACTCCGTCTCGACGGTGGCGTGCACGACGCCGTGCTTCTCCGCCAGCACCGCCTTGACCCGGTCGGAGACCGCCCGCGCCTCCTCGAGTGTCGGATGGCCGGCCACCTCGACATGGGCGCTCGCCGCGGCGACCCGGTCGGACAGGCCCCACACGTGCACGTCGTGCACCCCGGTCACGCCCTCCACGGCAAGGACGTCCGCCTGCACTGCCGCCAGGTCCAGCCCGGCGGGGGTCGCCTCGAGCAGCACCCGGGACGACTCGGCCAGCAGGCGCACGCCCTGGATCCCGATCAGTGCCGCCACGACCAGGGAGAGCGCCGGGTCGAGCCAGTACCAGCCGCCGGTGAGCCAGATGACGAGCCCGGCGCCGGCCACCGCGACCGACACCAGCGCGTCGCCGGCCAGGTGGGTGACCGCCGCCCTGGTGTTGAGATCACCGTGCCGTTCGTGGACGAAGAGCGCGCTGACCCCGTTGCCGACGGCCGCGGCGATCGCCACGATCAGGACGACCAGGCCGTCGACCGGCTCGGGGTGGGCGAGCCGCCCGGCGGCCTCGACGCAGACCAGGGTGGTCACGACCAGCACGCTCGCCGCGTTCGCCTGGGCGGCGAGCACCGGCCAGCGCAGCCCGCCGAAGGTCCGGGTGGCGGACGGCGCCTGCCTCGCGAGCCGGATCGCCATCAGCGCGAACGCGACGCCCGCCGCGTCCACGAGGTTGTGCGCGGCGTCGGCGAGCAGGGCGACCGACCCGACGAGCAGCCCGGCCGCGGCCTGGCCGACGACGATCGCGACGTTCAGGCCCGTCGCGAACGCCAGCCTGCGGCGCTGGGAGTCGAAGCCGCGCGGAGCGGACCGACCCGCCGCGTGCTCGTGCCCGCCCGGCGCGCCGGGCCCGCCGTGGGCGTGGGTGTGGCCGGAGTCGTGGCCGTGGGCGGGCCGGGTCTGCGGCGGGACGAGACCCTGACCGTTGTCGTGCCCGTGGTCGCCGTGGCGGCCTTCGGGGGTGTTCACCGGTCCACCAGGTCGGTGAGGTCGCGCGCGGCGACGCTCCCACCAGTGGGCACGAACCGGGCCGGCTGCTCCCCCGCGGGCGCGACGAGATCGCCGCCGGGCTCCCCGTGGGCGTGGTCGGGGTCGACCGCGAGCACCACGCTGAGCAGGTCGTCCAACGCGTGCGCGAGGGCGTCGTCGGCGAGCTCGTAGCGCAGGCGCCGGCCCTCGGAGACGGCTACCACCAGCCCACAGCCCCGCAGACAGGCGAGGTGGTTGGAGAGATTCGTCCGGCTCACCGAGAGGACCTCGGCGAGCTCCGTCGGGTAGGACGGGCCCCTGCGCAGCACGAGTAGCAGGCGTGCCCTGGTGGGATCGGACAGAGCGTGCCCGAACCTGGCCAGGACCTCACCGTGCACCACAAGCTTCACCATAGACTGAACAGTACAGCGACCGCTGACGTCAGTCGAGCCTGAACAATCGACACAGCCCGAACGGTCGACACAGCCACCTGGCGCCCGCCGGGCAGCGGGCAGCGGGCAGCGGGCGCGAGCCTCAGCCGGCGATCAGGTCCTCGAGGAAGAGCAGCACCCGGGCCGGGACACTGCGCCGGCCCGGCCCCGCCAGCACGGCGTGCCCACCGGGGACCACGGTCAGCTCGGTCCGGGCGGCCGTCCGGGTGGTCATCCGCACCAGCTGCAACGGGCTGATCGGGTCGTCCCGGCCGTGGATGAGCAGGATGGGGAGATCGGGCAGCACCCGCGGTGGCGGGTCGCCGACAGGTATGCCGGCGACCGGCACGTGCAGCAGCGGCAGCCCGAGCAGGACGAGCCCGTCGGGGCGCACGGCGGGTGAGCCGGCCATCGCCAGTGCGGCCAGCGCGCCCGAGTCCGAGCCGAGGAGGACGAAGGGGAGTCCGGGGCGGCGCACCTCGCCGACGGCGTGCGCCACGTTCCCGCCGGCGGGAACGACCGCGGCGGCGTAACCGTCGAGCGCCAGCCGCCGGGCGAGCCACTCGTAGGGCTCGCGGCTCTCGCCCCGCCCCATGAGTATCGCGACGGCCACCCGGACCGGCTCGGCGAGGAGGTCGTCACCCGGGACGGCGTCGTAGTCCGCGAGCGGGGGGCTGATCGTTGTCGAGGGCGTCATGGCGCCGTGGTCTCCTTCTCTGGCGCTCCGTTGCGCCGTCACGGCCCGCGGCGGGAGATACGCGAGGCTCGTGCCGCCGGCGTCACCGGCGCCGCGGCCCCGGGCCCACATGAGTCACGGCGGGGCCAGGAACCCCGGCAGACTATCTCCCGCGCCGGGGTAGCGGCGGAGGCCGGGGTGTCCGCCGAGCGACACCGCCAGGCGACACCACCGAACCGCACCGCCCACGGCGGGCCCTCCGCCGATCCCGGGGCGCGGCGCCCCGGGATCGGCGCGACCGGCGCCAGCAAGCCGTCGCCGATCCCCGACTAGCTCTCGTGGATCTGCTGCGTGAGGTAGTTCGTCGCGCCGAGCTGGGCGATCAGCGTGAGCTGGGCGTCCAGCCAGTCGATGTGCTCCTCCTCGGAGACGAGGATCTTCTCCAGCAGCACCGCCGAGCCCACGTCCTTCTTCGACCGGCACAGCGCGATTCCGTCGCGCAGAAGGCTGACCGCCTCGTCCTCCTGCGCCACATCGGTCTCCAGCTGCTCCTGCACGGTCTCGCCGATCCGCAGGGTGTGCAGCCGCTGCAGGTTGGGTAGGCCGTCCAGATAGAGAATGCGCTCAATCAGCGCATCGGCGTGTCGCATCTCGTCAATGGACTCGTGGTAGAAGTAGTCCGACAGTCGGCGATATCCCCAGTTACGCTGCATCCGCGAATGCAGGAAGTACTGGTTGATGGCCGTCAGCTCGTTCGTCAGCACCTTGTTCAACAGGTCGATGATGTCCTTGTCGCCACGCACCGTCTACATCTCTCCTCAGTCGTCTTCGACGCGCCCACAGGCCGCGGGGGTGCAGCCCTTCCGGACGAACGGCCACGGTCACCGGGACCTCCGGCACCGTTCCGGCACGTCCGCGCCGGTCCGTCCTGGGCGGCGTCGCGACGCAAGGTACCCGGACCGTCGCCGGACACCCTGGCCACCGCCACCGGAGGCCGCCGCCACCGGATTGGGCCGGCGCGCCGCAAATTCGCCCAGGAAACAGGAAATCACAGTGGAGCCCGGCGCGCATACCGGTAAGAGCGCCGCGAACCTCACATCGACGCCTATTTAGGCTAGCCTGTCCTCAGTTAGGGAAGGCTTCGCTGACGCGTCACCGGCGAGGCAGCCGCACCAGACCGAGATAGAAGTCGTCGATCCGATGAATCACCTCGGTGAAGGCCTCGAAGTCCACGGGTTTCGAGACGTAGGCGTTCGCGTGCAGCGTGTAGCTGTACAGCACGTCGTCCGGCGCCTCCGAGGTTGTCAGCACAACCACCGGGATGGACAGCAGCCGCGGGTCCGCCTTCAAAGCGCTGAGAACCTCCCGGCCGTCCATCCGCGGCATGTTGAGGTCCAGCAGGATGAGGTCGGGCCGAGGGTTCGCGGGGTCCCGCAGGTAGGCCATCGCCTCCACGCCGTCGACGGCCACGTGGAGCTCGTGGTTGACACCGCGGTCGGTCAGCGCCTCCTCAACCATCAGCGTGTCGCCGGGGTCGTCCTCCACCAGCAGGATGTTGAACGCGCGAACAGCGGCGGCAGCGGTCACGAACGGCCTCTCTTGTCACGGAGTCTGGATCAGGTCACGGAGTCTGGATCAGCTCGGAGCACCGGCCGGACGCCGTGGCGTCACGCCCGTGTCCGGCCATCGTGCGACCGCCGGGCACGACCGTCGGCGCGGCCAACGATAGGCCGATCGACAGCGGGGCGGGGCGCGGGGCGTCCACCCGCGTGCTCCCGTCCGCGGGTGCGCCACGAACCACCAGCCACCCGGACCAGCCCCGACGACGAGGCGTAGCCGTCGTGCGACGCTGAGGCTGGATCGGTCCCCACCGGGACATCGTCAAGACAGCATGGAGTGCCATCAATGCGACGTGCCGTGGACGCGGACGCGGCGCTGTTCGTGGGCTGCGCGCTGACCAACGCCCTCGGCATGACCGGGCTGGTCCGCACCTTCGGCTATCCCGGCATGCTGAACGACCCGGCCGCGGCGACGCTGGCCGCGCTGGGCTCGCGGACCTGGACCCTCACACTGTTCACCCTGCTCACGGCGGCATCCGCGGTGCTGCTCGTGCCGCTGACGACGCGAATCGTCCGCCTCGGGGCCGGCCCGGGCCCGGGCCGGCCGGCCGCGAACCCGAACCGGGCCGCCTGGGTGCTGCTCCTCACGGGGCTCGCCGCCGCGACCGCCATGATCTTCGAGTGGTCCTTCTGGCTCATCGGGGTGCCGCTACTCACCCGCAATCCGCCAGGACCCGGGCCGATCTCCCCCGGTGTGACCACCTTCGACGCGTTGCGCGTCACTCTTGGTGTCCTGTGCGGCGAGACGATCGGCCCGCTGCTGCTGGCCGCCTGGACCGTCCTGGTCGCGTCCCGTTTCGTCGCGTCCGTCTTCGATGACTGGTGGCCGCTCGCGCCCGCCCGTCCTGACCGTCCTGACCGCCCCGGACGCAGCCCGCTCGGAGGCCGGCTCGTCGGGCGCGGGCTGGTCGAACGCGGTCGCCGCGTTGTCGCCGCGGCGGCGGACTGGCTGCGGTTGGAGGTCCTGCGCTGGGCGCGGCCCGTCCTCATCGGGAGCGGCCTCGCCTGCGCCGCGCTGCTGTTCGCGGCCGCCGTCTCGGCGGCGGGCCTGCTCCCCACGCCCCACCTGCCCGTTCTCGCCCGCCTGCTGTGGAGCCTGTGGCTGGCCGGGATCGGGGCCCTGGTCTGGATCTCGCGGGCCCGGGGAGCGGGCCCCCGGCACGGGGCGGGGGCCCGCTCCCCG
>NZ_UBIZ01000288.1:0-47017 GCF_900465275.1 Parafrankia sp. Ea1.12
CGGAGGGCGTCCCCCGCGGGCCGGCGGGCCGGTCGGCTGGCCTTCCTACGCTGACGTCACCGGCGGGGCGATGCCCGCCGGCCCGCGGGGGACGCCCTCCGAATGGGAGCCCCTCGTGGGGGACGGCGACGCGCCGGCGCTGGCGTCCTCGATCGGCCTGCCGCCGCCCCCGCCCGGCTCGCCGCCGCCGGGCGAGCCGCCGTCCGCCGGGTCCGGGGGAGTGGGACAGCTACCCGCCGCAGGCGTTCCCGCCGGTTCATCGCCGGACATCGTGCCGCTGGCCGGGCTGATCCCGGGGCCGCCGCCGTCGGTGTCACCGCCCGCGGGCGAGAACACGCCGGCGCCGCCGGTGCCCCCGCCGGGGGAGTCCGCTCCGCCGGCACCGCCGCCGACCGTGGCCGCGCCGTCGTCCGAGTTCCCGCCGTCGGGGTCCACACCTGCAGGGCAGGCCGCTGCCGGGCAGGAACCGCCCGGACAGGAGCTGTCCGGGCCCCCGGTGGGCGGGCCTGCGCCGTCTGGGCAGGTTCCGTCCGCGCACGGGCAGGCCGGGCCTGTGGCGTCCGCGTCGCCCGGTGGCGAGCGCGGTTTCCCCGGCGACTTCGGGCCCGGTTTCGCGGTCACACCCGGCTTCCCACCCGGGCAACCGCCGCACGGGCCGGCGTCGTCTGACTTTGGTACGCCCTGGGGGCCGCCGGCCCTCGAACCCGGCCCCGGGGCCGGCCCGGGCGGAGTCGGCGCCACCGGGGCGGGTCACGACGGGCCGGTCCCGGCCGGGCCGTCCCACCCGGGCGGTGGCGGGGCGTCCGAGGGCGCGGATCTCGCCGGGCTGGCGCTGCGGGAGGCCCTGTTCGACCAGGCCCCCGTCGGCCTCGCCCTGTACGACGCCGGCGGCCGCTACATCCGGGTGAACGACGTCCTCGCGCGGCTCAACGGCCGCCCGGCCGCCGAGCACCTGGGCCGCACTATGTCCGAGCTCCTCGGGGAGATCGGCCAGGAGATGGACGGCCTGCTGTCCCGTGTCCTGCGCACGGGCGAGGCGGTGACCGACCTCGAGATCGGAGTCGCCACCGGCGGCGCCGGGCCGAACCAGACCTGGTCGGCGAGCTGGTATCCGGCCACCGACCGGCTCGGTGCCCGCGCCGGCGCGGTCCTCGTCGCCCTCGACGCGACCCGCGCGAAGACCGCCGAGCGGGACCACGCCCGCGCCGTCGGCCGGGAGCGGGCGCTGGGCGAGGCCACCGCGGCGGACGTCTTCCACGCCGGCGAGGACGGCGCGCTCGACACCGACCTGCCCCGCTGGCGCGCTGCCACCGGCCAGAACGGCGCGCAGGCCGCCGGTTTCGGCTGGCTGGACGCGATCCATCCCGATGACCGCGAGCGGGTCGCCCGGGCCTGGCACGGCGCGATCGAGCGCCGCGAGCCGTTCGACGCCGAGTTCGGTGTCCCGGACGTCACCGGGACACATCGGACGATCACCGCCCGGCTGGTGCCCGTGGTGGACGGGCCGCAGGCCGAGTGGATCGGTGTGCTGACCGACGTCACCGAGGCCCGTTCCGCCCGCGACCCGCGACCCGCGCAGGACGGCGTGCCGGACGAGGCAACCTGGCGCCGTGAGCAGTCGTGGAGGCTGACCTCCGCCCTCGGCCGGGCGGTGACCGTCGACGACGTCGTCGCGGCGGTGCTCGACAGCGGCGGGCGGGCCGCGCGCGCCGTGGGCCGCGGCGTGGCGCTGATCGACGAGAGCGACGACCGGCTCCGGTTCCGCTCCCTGGTCGGCACCTCGGCGCAGTACGCCGAGCGCTGGTCGGAGGTCGGGCTCGGCGCCATCCACCCGCTCGCCGAGGTCATCCGCGGCCGGCGGCCGCTGTTCCTGCGCAGCCGCGACGAGCTCGGTGGGCGCTGGCCCGTTGCCGACCTGCTCGGCGCGGTCGAGTCGGGGCCGGAGCACGCCTGGGCGCTGCTGCCGCTCGCGACGACCGACGTGCCCTTCGGCGTCCTCCACCTCGGGTTCCCCTCGCCGCGCGAGTTCGACACCGACGACCAGGCGTTCCTGATGGCGATGGCCGAGCAGTGCGCGCAGGCCCTCGAGCGCGCGACCCTGTTCGAGCGGCTGGCCGCCGACACCGCGCGCAGCCGGCGGGACCGCGACGAGGCCGAGGCCGAGCTGACGGCGGCGCTGGCGGCGGCGGACGTCCAGCAGTCGGCGGCGGGCGCCGCGCGGCGCAGGCTGGAGCAGCTCGCCCGTGCGGGCGAGGCGGTGGCCTCGGCCACCAGCCCGGAGCGTGCTCTGTCGGCGCTGGCCGCGGCGGTTGCCGGGGAGATCGCCGACGTCTGCGTCATCCACCTGCTGCCGCCCGCGGACGAGACCGAGACGTCCGTAGCGCCCGGGCCCGGATTGCCGGGGTCGCGTCCGGCGGTGTTCGCGGCCCGTGACGGACTCACCGCCGCGGCGCCGCCCGGTGCTCCCGCGCTTGTTTTGCCGGGGGCGGGCCCGCTCGCCGCGGTCGCCGTCGGCGCCGCGCCCGTGCTCCTGCCCGCCAGCCCCGACGCCCCGTTCCTGGACGGCGCCCTGACCCCCGAGCTGGCCCGCTGGGTACGGGAGGCCGGGGGGCACAGCGCCGCGGCGGTGCCGATCACGTTCCGGGGCCGCCCGGCCGGCGTGCTGACGGCGATCGCCGCCGGTGAGCGCCCCGCCTTCACCACGGACGACCTGCCCTTCCTGACCGAGGTCGCGGCCCGCACAGCGTCCGCCCTGGAACGCGCCGAGGCCGGTGGCCGCGACGGTGGCGACGCGCTGGCGCTCCAGAAGGCGCTGCTGCCGCGCACCCTGGCCCCGGCGGGCCTCGACCTGGCCACCCGGTACCTGCCCGCGGGCGAGGACGACCAGGTCGGCGGCGACTGGTTCGACGTCATCGACCTCGGCGCCGGGCGGGTGGCGCTGGTCATCGGCGATGTGATGGGACGCGGTGTGCGCGCTGCCGCTCTCATGGGGCAGCTCCGCAGCGCCGTGCGCACCTGCGCCCGGCTGGACCTGCCACCGGCCGAGGTCCTCATCCAACTCGACGGGCTCGTCGCCGACCTCGGCGAGGACCTGATCGCCACCTGCATCTACGCCGTCGTGGAGACCGACACCGGACTGCTGACCCTCGCCAGCGCCGGGCACCCGCCGCCCCTGGTGGTCGCCCCGGACGGCCTGGTCTCCCGGCTCTACATGGCGGCCGCGACCCCGCTCGGCCTCGCCTGCGACGCGATGACCGAGTACACCGTCTCGCTCGGGCCCGGCTCGCTGCTGGCCCTGTTCACCGACGGACTCGTGCGCGGGCGCGGGCTGGACATCGACGCCGGGGTCTCGAACCTGGCCGCCGTCCTGGCCCGCCCGGCCGAGGAGTGGGACGGCCGGCTCGGCGACCTGGCCCGGGCCGCCTGCGCGGCGCGGGTCGGCGCGGGCGGCCCGCCGCCCGGCGACGACGTCGCGCTGCTGCTGGCCCGGCTGCCCGTGCCGGACCCGCTGGCCGAGCCGCTGGACGTCTCCGCCGATCCCTCGGTGGGGCTCAGCCAGGTCCGCGCGCAGGTGCGGGTGGCGCTGGAGAACGCCCTGACAGAGCCGCCGGTGATCGACACCGTGGTGCTCGTGCTCTCCGAGCTCGTCGGCAACGCGCTGGTGCACGGGCGGACCCCGCTGTCGGTCCGGGTACGGCGGATGGCGGCGTCGAGCCCGGCGGGTGCCGGTGCGGCGGGCGGCGGCTCGGTGGGTGGCGGTTCGGCAGGTAGCGGTTCGGCAGGTAATGGTGCCCGGCGCATCCTGGTCGAGGTGGGCGACGCGGGCGGCCGGATGCCCCGTCGCCGCCGGGCCGGTCCCGACGACGAGACCGGCCGCGGGCTCGATCTGGTCGGCCGGCTCGCGCTGCGCTGGGGCGTGCGGCCCGTCGGCGACGGCAAGCTGGTGTGGGCGGAGATCGACCCGAGCCGGGTCTGACGTCCAGCCGGGCTGGGCGCCGGGCCCGGCGCCCAGCCCGGCTGGACGACCTGAGAGGGATCGTCGCCCAACGGGCGGCGGAGCTGTGCCCGGCGGGTGTGCTCCGGTGGGGGCACGGTGGTGTGTTCGCGCCGGCAGGTCCACCCGCCTCCGGCCGGGGCCGCGCCTCGCGTAACGTGAGCGCCATGCCGGACGCGGTGCTGCGCCTCGACAAGGTCACGGTCAGGCGCGACGGGGTTGACCTGTTGCGGGACGTGAGCTGGGTGGTGAACCAGGGCGAGCGCTGGGTGGTGCTCGGGCCGAACGGCGCGGGCAAGACCACCCTGCTGCAGATCGCCTCCTCCCGCCTGTTCCCCACCGCCGGCACGGCCGATCTTCTCGGCGCGCGCCTGGGCCGGGTGAACCTGCATGACCTGCGTTACCGGGTCGGCGTCGTCAGTCCGGTGCTCACCGACGCGCCGCCGCCCGACGAGCGGGTCCTCGACGCCGTCGTCACCGCCGGCTGGTCCGTGCTGGGCCGCGCCGACGAGGCGTATGACGACGTCGACCTGCGCCGTGCCGCGGACCTGCTCGGCCAGTTCGGCTGCCGGGGCCTGGTCGAGCGCACCTTCGGCACGCTGTCGGAGGGGGAGCGCAAGCGGGTCCAGATCGCCCGGGCGCTGATGACCGACCCCGAGCTCCTGCTGCTGGACGAGCCGGCCGGCGGGTTGGACCTCGGCGCGCGGGAGGCCCTGCTGCGGCTGCTGACCCGGTTCGCAGCCGATCCGGTCGCCCCGGTCACCGTGTTGGTCAGCCATCACGTCGAGGAGATCCCGGTCGGCGTGACGCACGCGCTTCTGCTGCGCCGTGGCCAGGTACTCGCCGCCGGGCCGGTGGCGGAGGTCATGCTCTCCGAACGGCTCTCGGCCTGTTTCGGGATTCCGCTGGAGATAACGTCCTCGGCGGGCCGGTACGCGGCCCGCCTGGCGGCTCCGGCCCCCCGGCCGCGCCCGCCGGCTCCGGCGCCGGCGCCGGCCTGAGCGCTCCACGATGACCGACCCGGCGCTGACCCCGAGCGCTTCAGAGCTGATCTGAACGGTCCGCAGGACCGACCGGAACGGTCCGCGAGACGGGCCTGAGCGCGTTTCGGCGCCGGCGCCGTGCCGGCGCGGGCGGGCAGGCGGGCGGGCGCGGAGAAAGAACGGCCGCGAGATGCCTGGGCCGGTAGGCGCCATCGGCAGCGCCGCGGTCATCCGCAAAGGCGGTGTCTGGCCCGGCGCACCACGACACAGGTCGACCCTGTGCGACACGGGCGCTCACGCCAGGCCAACCACCACTCCCTCCCCGACCTCGACTCCGCCGTGCCGAAGCGTGGCCGTTGAGTGAGTCCATGGACTCACTCAACGGCCACGCTTCTCCAGAGGAGCAGTTAGGCACCAGTCAAATCAGATAGAAGCTGCGCATACCGGACGTCGCGGACGGCTTGGCTGGCAGGGGCTGGAGGCACGGACGGGGCGGGTGGCCGGCGCCCAACGGCGTCGGGCGGGTCGGGGCAGCTCGGCGCCCGACGGGCCGACCAGCACCTGCCGCGGCCCGCATATAACCCGCGCGCTTTACCTGGAACGTGCCGGAGGTGTCAGGACCGCCACCGGATGCCGTGCCGGCGCGCGCCACCGCCGGAGGGCTCGGTGATCGGTGGCGGATCTGCCGGGATCCGCCACCGGCGGGATCTCGGCTGCCCGAGACTCAGCCGCGCCCGCGCCGTCCAGGGTCCCCGGCGCGGCCGTGTCTGCGGGCCAGTAGCGGCCCTCAGAGCGTCCCTGTGGCCTTTGCGGCGGCTTTCCGAGGTTGTCCGCCGGCACCCCCCGATCGGGGTTGCTTCCGTCCCGGCTGAGTCCACTTCGCGCGGGCGGCCCGGCAGGTTCCGCCGACGACCGGCCGGCCCCGCACGCCGGGGCCCGGCGGCCCGTTGGGCCCATCTCCCGAGGGCCGCGTCGTTCGGAGACGTATCTCCGAGGGGTTCCCCTGTTCGGCGGCGTATCTCCAGCAGGACTCCACCGCCCGGGAGCCGTGTCTGGCGGGAGTTCCGCGTCTGGCGGGAGCTCTGTGTCTGTCGGGAGCTCTGTGTCTGTCGGGAGCTCTGTGTCTGTCGGGAGTTGTGCCGCCCGGCGCCGGGCGGACACCATCCGTCCGGAGTGCCGCGCTCGGCGGGGCGGAGTTCCCTCTCAGATAGGTGTGATTCCTGACATAGTTATTTTTCGCGATTCGGTGCGGTGACCTCGTCGAGGCGATCCCGAAGCCACCGGGAGCCGGCAACCCGCGCGCCCAAGGCGCGAACACGATCCCCCAGTGCCCGATCCGATGTGACGACCAGAGTCGGTCCCGCCGTGGTGCGTACGGCATCCACGATGGCGTCGTCCCCGCCCGCGGGAGCGTGGATCACCAGGAGTCGTGGGGGTTCGCCGGCCATTCCGGGTAACGGGCCCTTCAGTTCCGGCGGCACAAGCGGAGGCTGGCCTTCCGACTGTCCGGTGGATATATCGCCCGTACCGACCGTGGGGGGTACGAACTTCGGTGTGCTCGGGCCGGCCGGTACACCCGCTCGGGCGGCACCCTCCAGAACAAGAAGGACGCGTGACGGCCCATCGGCCCGATCGCGGTGGCCAACGGTCCGGGCGAGCAAGACGAGAATGTCCCTGTGTAGTCGGTCGGCCGCAGCCGAGCGGTCCCGCCACCACCCGTCCGGTCGTGCGCCAATCACGTTCGCCGCGTCCACCACCCAGGTGAGCCGGTAGTCCGCTCCGGTCGGGTGCATAGCGTCAGGGGCGGAATCCGGCGTACTCACCGGGCGCCGGGGTCGGCTTTGCCAAACACGGCGGTGGGTTCCCGGCGCCGGAGCGCGGCCAAAGTCGCCGCAGGCACGGCTCCTCGTTTGGCTGCCAATCGAACGATCCGCCAGGCGTACGAAGGTGGCCGCTCGTCCGCGTACCGGCGTCTGCGCCCCGAGGTGGGCCGCCGTCGGGTTGGCGGGCGGCGCGGTGGAGTCGTTCGTGGGTCGACGTTTCGAACCGGAAGGTGTGATTCGAAGAACATGATCATCCCTCTATCATGTCGATGTCGATCCGCTCCTTTGGGTGCGGTCGACACCCCACCACGAGCCCACCAAGACGGAGGGGACTTGCGCCATCGTCGCGGTTGCCTCGCGCGTCCGACGAACCAGGCGTGACAGTTCACCGTCTTCTCGTGGTAATACTAGACCCGTAAGTTTCTGCGGTCCGCTGACCTGAAGGAGAGTGGCATGGCTCAGAAGACCATCGTCTCGTTGATTGACGATCTCAGCGGAGAAGAGGCCGACGAGACGGTCCGGTTCGGACTGGACGGCGCACAGTATGAGATCGACCTGTCGGAGAAGAACGCCACCAAGTTGCGGGAGTCGTTGGCGCCGTTCGTCACCGCTGCCCGCCGTTCCGGTGGCCGGGCGGCCAGTGGCCGTCGCGGGGCGCGGGCCGCTTCGCGGCGTACCGGTGGAACCGACCGCACCGCCGACATTCGCGAGTGGGCGCGCAGCAACGGCTACACGGTGAGTGACCGGGGCCGTATCGCGTCGAACATCGTAGAGGCGTACGACAAGGCTCACTGAGCCGGGTCGCGACTGCTTTCCGGGTCGACGCGCCGAGCGGTTGACCCTGGTACTACCCGAGTACCACCGTGATAGCCGGTGGGTCTCCTCGGGCCGGCGGCCGAAGAAGACGTGATCATCTTATCGCGTCCCGGTTCCTGCCCATCGATCGACCGATGGGCAGGAACCGGACCACGGATCGCCGATTGCCGGCCGACGACCGTACTACGCTCGGGGGCGGTCAAATGGGCGGCCGGCCGGCTGGATCCTGTGTGGTTTCAGTGCCTGGCGGCCTCGCCGGCCATCCACTTTTCGACATCGTCGGCCGAGCGTGCGAGCGCGGCTGACATGTTCCGACTTCCATCCGGCGTGACCAGGATGTCGTCCTCTATCCGGACGCCGATCCCGCGCAGCTCCGGTGGAACAGTGAGGTCGTCCGGCTGGAAGTACAGCCCTGGTTCGACCGTCAGCACCATCCCGGCCTCCAGCGCGGCGTCGCGGTAGGTCTCGTCGCGCGCCTGCGCGCAGTCGTGCACGTCCAGCCCGAGCATGTGCGACGTGGAGTGCAGTGTGTAGCGCCGGTGCAGGCCGGCCCCGGGTGCTTTCGGATCCTCGTTGAGTGACTCTTCGACCGTGGCCGGCAGCAATCCCCAGTCGTGCAGCGCCTGCGCGATCACCCGCATCGCGGCCCGGTGCGGATCCAGGAAGGCGGCGCCGGGACGGACCGCGTCTATCCCGGCCTGCTGGGCCCGGTAGACGACCTCGTGAACCTGGCGCTGCAGCGGGCTGAAGCGCCCGCTCACCGGCAGCGTCCGCGTCACATCGGCGGTGTACAGCGAGCGGCCCTCGACCCCCATGTCGAGAAGTGCCAGGTCACCGGGCCGCACTGGGCCGTCGTCGCGGACCCAGTGCAGGGTCGTGGCGTGCGGGCCGCAGGCCACGATGGAGCCGTATCCGACGTCGTTGCCGTCGACGCGGGCCCGTCGCCAGAAGGTTCCCTCCAGCCAGCGCTCCCCGTTGGGGAGCGTCGCCGCGCGGCCGAGTTCGCCCACGCACTCGGTGAAACCGAGCACGGTGGCCGCGACCGCCTCGTCCAGCCGGGCGATCTCGAAGTCGTCCTTGACCAGCCGGAGCTCGGACAGCACCTCGGCCAGCGCGGCGTCCCGGTCGGCGGACGAGCCGGTCGGCGACCACCGGCTCACCGCGCGGTCCACCCGGGCGTCCAGCCCGCGCACGACGCGGGTCCTGGCGGGCGCGAGACGGGCCAGCGCTTCGGGAAGCTCCGGCAGCGGCCGGCATTCGATGTCGAGAGCCGCTGTGGTCTCCCGTACACCGGGCCGGGGGCCCACCCACAGTTCGCCGTAACGGCGGTCCGTGTAGAACGCGGAACTTGATCGGTCGGATCGGTCAGCGAGATAGAGCACGGCGTCATGGTCGCCGGCAGCGGTGGGATGCAGGATCAGGACGGCGTCCGGTTCGTGACATCCGGTGAGCCAGAAGAAGTCACTGCCGGGGCGGAACGGGTAATCGGTGTCGTTCGCCCGGACGTGTAGCCCGCCGCTTGGTATGACAAGCGCTTCGGTGGGGAATCGGGTGGCCAGAAGCGAGCGCCGTTTCGTGGTGTAAGGGGCGCAGTCGTCACGCACCGCGACGGTGTCATCCACCGGCGCCCAGCCGCTCGCCATGAAACGCCTGAAGGCCGCGTGGGGTTCCTCGTCGTGCTTAGCCTGTCCGGTCCTGCCCGGTTCGTCCGCGGCTTGTTCCTCCGTCGTCGGACTGTCTGCGACGGTGGGGGGAGTCCCCGGTGCGATGGTTACCCCCGCCGGCTCCTGTGCCCGGGTTGTCCCGATGGTCGGTTCCGGAGATTCCGGATCCGGCTGGATCGATTTCCCCGGTGGTACGGCGGGGGGCACCGGGAGCCCCGGTGTGCCGGTGTCCGGCGAAGATGCGACGCGTTCCACTTCCGCGCCGCCCGAAGCGGGAGTGGTCCGGTGTGCGACGTCGTCGGCCGTACCGCCGGGGGATCGCCCCGCGACCGGGCGTGAAGCTGGTGTTTGGTGGGACTGGGCACTCATGCCGCTAACGGTAGGCCGCTTCCGCCGTGCTCGGGTAGCGCCCTTCGCCGTGGCGACCACGGCCGGCCCGATGGCGGGACTTCTCATCGTCGATCTCACCCGGGTTTTGGCGGGTCCGTTCGCGACGATGATGTGCGCCGATCTCGGTGCCCGGGTCATCAAGGTCGAACGGCCGGGCGGCGGGACGACTCCCGTACCTACGGTCCGTTCATGGACGGCCGGTCGCTGTACTTCGCGCGGGTGAACCGTGGCAAGCAATCCGTCGTCCTGGATCTCAAGGACACGACGGACCGTGACCTTCTGTTGCGGATCGTCGACCGGGCTGATGTTCTGGTCGAGAACTTCCGCCCCGGGTGATGGACCGGCTGGGTCTCGGCGTCGATGTGCTCACCGCACGCAATCCCCGCCTCATATACGTCAGCATCTCCGGCTTCGGGCAAACGGGCCCGTGGCGGGAGCGGCCGGCATACGACTCCGTCGTGCAGGCGGCCTCGGGCATGGTGTCGATCATCGGACGCCCGGGCGAGGAGCCCGTCAAACCGGGTGTTCCGATCGCGGACCCGGCCGCCGGTCTCTATGCTTTCGGCGCCATCGGGGCCGCGCTGCAGGGCCGGAGCACCACCGGCCGCGGAACTCATCTCGAGATTGCCATGTTCGACGCGACGGTCACCCTGCTGGAGGGCGCCGCGCTGTCATATCTCGCGACCGGCGTCACTCCGCCACGGATCGGAAACGCCCACTACTCCATCGCCCCCTTTGACACGTTCGCGTGCGCGGGCGGCAGCATCATGATCTGCGCGGCCAACGACAACCTCTTCGGCCGGCTGTGCGCGGTGGTCGAGCGGCCCGACCTCGCCGCCAACCCGAGGTTCCGCACCAACGGCGACCGGCTCCGGGAACGCGAAGCGTTCAAGACGGAGATCGAGGCGACCCTGCGCCGGCAGGAGCCGGACCACTGGTTGAAGGCACTGCAGGCCGCGGGCGTTCCCTGTGGTCCGATCAATGATGTTCCGGCCGCGGTCGACTCCGCGCGGACGAGCGCCCGCCGGATGGTGATCGAGGCCGGCGGCCTCCCGCCGCCCGGTAATCCCATCAAGGCCGCCGGATATCCGGACCCGCTCGAACGTCCCGCCGCCCGCGCCCGCGCTCGACGCGGACGGCGCGCCGTGCGGGCGGAGTTCACGGGCCCCGCCACCGGCTGACCCGTCCCGCGGCCCGACCGGCCGTCCCGACTGCCGGGCGCGGCGTGGCCTTGCCGGCGCGGCCTGGCCGGCCCGGCTGATCGGCCTGGCCGGCGGGTCGGCCTGCCGTCGCTACCGCCTCCCGCCGGAGCGTGCGAGGCTGGGACAGAACGGGCAGCCCGGTTCCCGATATCGCAGATGGCCCGAAACAAGCGGTGACAGCACCGACCGGACTGCCGGACTACAGGCAACACCGTCGGATGTCGGCAGAGATACCGGTACAACGGAGCAAGCCGGCGGAACACCGGTAGAACAGTGATGGGCCGACGTGGAGGTCCGCGGGTCGCCCAGGCGGCGGCCCCGGGGGCTGGCCGCGGCGGTCCGATGGGTACCGAGTGGTACAGCACCGGCCAACCCGGTGTGAGCGTCGGACGAGATCCCGACCACCGCCCCGCCGTCGCCTCGATGCGGCCGGCGGCGCGGCGGGCAGGCGGTCTGCGGCGTGAACCTGTCGGGACCGCCGGGAACGATGATCCTCGTGCCCGGCGGGTGAGCGAGGGGAACGTGGCCATGACCTGGCCTCCGAACAGTGGCGATCCGGACGGCCGGGACCCGCGCGACCGCCGTCGTCCACCGCCCGGCGCCGGATCCGGCCGCCCCGGGTACCCAGGTCAGGGCCAGGGCCGTCCACCGGTTCCCGGCCGCCCGCCGCAGGAGCGCCCGGCGCGGGACAGGCGCGACCGCCCGGTGCAGGGACGTCCGGTGCAGGGACGTCCGGCACGGGACCGACCGGCCGCCGGCGAGGAGAACTGGCCGGCGGGAGCCTGGCCGCGCCACGAGCCCCGCTCGGCTCCCGCGCCGATCCCGCCCACCCGCCGGCTGCCTCCGCCGGGCGCCACCGACGGCGGGCGGACCTGGCCCGCCCCGAACGACGGGCCCGGCGGATACCGTGCGCCGGTCGGCCCGGGGCCCGGGTACGGCGGCCCGCGCGGGCCGTACGACACCCCGGGCGAGGACCTGCCCGCGGAGGAGCCACGCCGCCCGGTGAGCGGTGTGCGCCGGACGGTGACCCTGGTGGCCGCCATCGTCTCGGTGGCCGTCCTGGTCGTCGCCACGAGCGGCTGGGCCGTGCTGCGCCACTACGACGGCAAGGTGAACCACATCGAGCTCACGTTCTCCGACTCGGCCGCGCGGCCCTCCGCCGCCGGCGGAGGCACCCAGAACATCCTGCTGGTGGGCTCGGACACCCGCGCGGGCACCGGGGGCGAGTTCGGCCAGACCGAGGGGCAGCGCTCGGACACCACGATCCTCGCCCACCTCGACGCCGACGGCTCGACGACCCTGGTGTCCTTCCCCCGCGACCTGTGGGTGCAGATCCCGGGCTACACCGGCTCCGACGGCACCCAGCACGACGCGCAGAAGTCCAAGCTCAACGCGGCGTTCGCCTACGGCGGGCCGTCCCTGCTGGTCCGGACCATCGAGACGCTCACCAACATCCGGATCGACCACTACCTCGAGATCGACTTCCTGGGCTTCCAGGCGATGACGGACGCGCTCGGTGGCGTCACCGTCTGCGTGAAGGAGCTGACGCCCGAGCTCAAGGCACAGGGCTTCGACAACCTCAACGACCGGTATTCCGGCTGGCACGGCCAGGTCGGCAACAACACGCTCACCGGTGAGCAGGCGCTGGCCTTCGTCCGGCAGCGTTACGGCCTGCCCGGCAGCGACCTCGACCGCATCCACCGCCAGCAGCAGTTCCTCGGCGCGGTGTTCCGCGAGGTCGCCTCCACCGGAACCCTGCTCAACCCGCGCAAGCTGCTCGACGTCGTGGACGCGGCCACCTCCGCGCTGACCCTGGACGACCACACCTCGCTCACCGATCTGCGCCTGCTCGCCGTCCGGATGCAGGGCATCAGCACCGGTGGGGTCACCTTCGCGACCGTCCCGGCCACGCCGTCACAGGCCGGCGGGCAGTCCGTGCTCGTGGCGAAGACCGACGAGCTGACGACGCTGCTCGCCGGGATCGGCGGCTCCCCGCCGCAGGCCGCCGGGCCCCCCGCGCTCGACCCCGCCGGCTCGCCGTCCGGCTCGACGGCGGCCTCGATGGCCTCGGCGGCCTCCGTGGGCGCTACGGCCGCGTCCGGTGCAGTGCCGGCGTCCGGTACCGGCCACGGTTCGGTGGTCACCGCGGACCTGCGCGCCACCGGCGGGCGGCCCGCGGGCGGCGCGGTGACCCTGGCCCAGGCCACCCCCGAGCCGTCCGGCGGGGTGGGCTGCACCTACTGACGCGGGGAGCCGAACCCTGTCGCGGACGACCCGGGCCCTGCTGTGGGGGACCGGGTCGTGCCGCGGGGGCTGAGTCCTAACGTGGGGGAGTCGAACCCGGCCGGTCTGGCCGGGCCTTGGCGTGCCGCGGGACGCGGCGCTGGCGCGGGGGGCGCTCGTCGATCGCCGCGTTCAGCTCGGCGCCGAGCAGCACGGCCAGCGCCGTGATGTAGAAGAACAGCAGCGCGGCGACGGGCGCGCCGAGCGAGCCGTACACCAGCTCGTTGCTGAAGACCAGCTCCAGGTACATCCGCAGCAGGTAGCTGCCCACCAGCCACAGGAAGAGCGCGAGCGCCGCTCCGGGTAGTGCCCGGCGCCAGGACCGCCGCACGGGCAGCGCCAGGTGGTAGAGCGTCGTCAGCATCGCCAGCGACACCACCCCGACCACCGGCCAGAAAAGAATCTTCAGTAGGTCGTCGACCACCGGGTGACGGCCGGAGTTGAGCATGTCCGACAGCAGGCCGGGCCCGAGGACGAGCGCGGGCAGCAGCAGGACGCCCGTCGCCACCTGGGCCAGGAACAGCCCGAGCGCGAGCAGGCGGCTGCGGACCGCCGAGCGGAGCTCCCGCTGGCCGTAGGCGATCGTGATGGTGTTCACGAACGTCGCCATCGCCGTGGATCCCGTCCACAGCGACAGCACGAAACCGATGGAGATGACGTCCGGGCGGCCGCGGGAGAGGATCTCGTCGATCGTCGGCCGGACGGTGTCGTCGACCACCGACGCCGTCAGCAGGTTGTCGGCGCCGTCCAGGATGCTCAGGCGGACGTTGTCGAGGGCGTCGCCGCCGAGGAGGTCCCCGATGTAGCCGATCGTGCCCAGCAGCGCCAGGAGCAGCGGGGGCATCGACAGCAGCTGCCAGAAGCCGGCTTCGGCGGCGAGACCGAGAACACGGTGCCGCCAGGCGTTCGCGACGGTCGTCCGCGCCAGGCGCAGGGCCCCCCAGGGGACCCATGACCTTGGTTGCAGCAGCCGGCGGGCAAGATCACGCACCGCCGCGCCGCGGTCGGGCCCACCGGCACCCATGCATGCCCGTAACCAGCGCAGCGCCAACAGCGCCCGCCGGGCCGGGTCCCGCATGCCGGGGCGGGCCGTCGGACCAGGTCCACCCGCTGGGGGGGCCATGGCCGGCACCGCATCGTTCCCAGTGGTGGACACGCGCCCCACCGTATGACTATCGGCCCGCGGTTCCGGTGAGGGTGTCCTTGCGCCGGATGATGGTCGTCGTACCGGCCCGGTGGCCACGACACCGGGCCGGTGACGAGTCGAGGGCATGCCATGTGATCATGGCATGCCCTCGGGAGTCAGTCGTGTCAGGAGACGCTCAGCTTGTCGGTCTCGTCGTGGTACTCGACTGCGACCGAGCGGAGCTTGGAGTCGTGAGACTTCGCGTGATGGCGGCAGAAGAGCAGATCTCCGCCCCCAGGCAGAACGACCCGGACGTAGGCCTGGGCGCCACACCTGTCGCAACGGTCGAGGTTGGTCAGCGTCGGCATCGTGGTAGTCCCTGTCACACCTTCTCCAACTGTGTTGAGCGGCCAGACGTTCCGCCTGGCCATGTGACGGTTTACTCACAGCCGGCTCTCTCGGCGTCGTTGCATCCAGAGCGGCCTCCGCCCCCGGTGCCTCCTCGTGGCGGACCGGTGACGAATCTCGGGTTCGACCCCCTCCTAGGGCCGGCGGGCGCCGAACACGATGTCGTCCCATGCTGGCACCGACTTGCGTCCGCGTCGACCGCCTGCGGGACGTTCGCCGCTACGACCTGCCGCCGGCTGCCGTCCGCGGTTGCCCGCGGCGGCCTGCTGGGCGGCCCGTGCGGCCTGCTGGGCGGCCTCTGTGGCGGTGTCGTCGACCGTGGCGGCGGTGGTCTCCGCCGCGGTCTCGAACTCGCTGTCGGCCGCGGTGGACGGCTCGGCGGAGTGCTCCGCCGCGGTGGAGTCGGGGCGCGCGGGGCGGCCCGCCGGGCCGCCCTCGGCCCGGGCCGGTGTGGCCCGGCCCGCTGCCGGCCGGCGCGGTGCTCCGCCGCGCCCCGGGGCAGCGGCGCCTCGGCCGCCACCAGCCGGAGCCGCCGAGGCCGCAGTGCCGCCGTCCAGGTCCTCAGCGGCTGCCGCGAGCGCCCCGAGTGAACGGGCACCGCCAGCGGTGCGGGCGACAGCTGGCCGGCGGGCGGCGGTGGCCGCCGGACGGCGCGGCACCCGCTCCACCGGCGTCGTGGGTTCCCGTGCCGGCTCCGCGGCCGCAGGCGGCACGATCGCGGCCGGTCGGAGCACCGGCTGCCCTGTCGGCGCGGGAGCCGCAGGCTGCCCGGCCCCGCCGGGCGCGGCCTCGCTCACCGACCGGTCGCCGCCGTCCTCGGTGTCCTCGTCGTCGTCTTCGTCGTCCTCGTCCAGACCGGCGGCGTGCGCGGCCTGAACGGTCTCCTCCGGGTCGGCCGAGCCGCCCGGGGTGTTCTGGGCGTCCTCGCTCGGGATGCCGGGCTCGGTCGCTTCCGGCGCCGGGGCGAGGGCCGCCTCGGCCACCGCGACCAGGTCTGTCCTGGTGGACTCCATGTCAGCCGCGCCGGCGTGGCCGAACTCCGCCTCGTTGGCCGCCGCCGCGTCGACGGCGGTGGCGGTCACCTCGGAGTACTCGGTATCCGGGTTTGGCAGCGACCTCGGCTCGGCCGCCGGTGTCGGCGGTGGAACGGCCCGCTCCCGGGAGCCGAACCGGCTCGGGGGCGTGGTGCGCCGGCCTCCCGCGCCGCTGTGCCGCCCGGACAGGCCCGGGGCCCCACCCTGGGCCGCCGGCCACGCACCGGGCATGCTGCGCCGCGCCGCGCCGGCCGTACGGCTCGCGGTGGGGGCGGCCACCGGGCCCTGGTACTCGTCCGGGCCAGCCTGGTCCGGCGAGGTGCCGTGGCCGCCGGCTCCCTGCCCCGTGTTCGCCCGCGTCGCGGCGTCCTGGCCGGCGGCTTCCTGGGCGGAGCCTCCATAGCCGGAGGCTTCGTAGCCGGTGTTCTCGTAGCCGGTGTTCTCGTAGCGGGGGGTCGCGTAGTCGGGCGCCCCGTGGTCAGGAGTGGTGTGGTCCGTGGCGTAGTCGTCGCCGGCCCGCTCGGCCGGGCGGCGGTCCGGAGACTCACCCGCGGGCCCCTGGGCCGGCGACGGCCCGTACCCCGGCGCAGCCGCGCTGGGGAGGTAGCCCGTCCCGTTGACAGCCGCCGGAGCGGGGAAGGCCGAGGGGGGAGCCGTCGAGGGCTGCGTTCCCGGAAGCTGCTGGCCGGGTCCACCGGCCGCGGACTGCGTCGGGTAGGTGGCCGCCGCGCCCTGGTCGTGCACCAGGGTCAGCGCCGGGCCGGCGGCGCGCACGGGCGGCTGCGCCGGCTGCGGGGCGGGCGGCTCCGCCGATTCGGGGGCGACCAGCGCCCGGGCCGCGTCGTCGTGCGGGCGCACCCGGCGCACCACCGGGTCCCACGTCCACCGGGCGCACCTGCTGTCCGAGGTGAGCTGGACCAGCCAGATCCCGTCCACCCGGCGCCAGGCGTCCCACTGGGCGGTGTCCGGGTCGTCCTGCACGCTGAGCAGCCGTGCGTCGACCACCTCGCCGAGGGGACGGCCGGGCACCCCGCCCGGATCCTTGGGCAGCAGCGCGGCGCGCGCCTCCTGGACCACCCGGGCGCGTTCGGCCAGCACCGGCCCCTCGTAGCGCTCGACCCGCTCCACCGGGATGCCCGCGGCCCGCGCGACGTCGGCGGCGGTCTCACCGGCCCGAAGTCGGGCCTGGATCTCACGGGGGGTCAGCGCGCTTTCCGCGCGTACTTCACTACGTCGGGCTCCGCGCAGCGCCGCGCGCAGCCGATCGTCCACCGCGACGCGGAACTGTTCCGCATCCGCGCGCCCGGCGGCGTCGGCGAGCACGAGATAACCGCCGTCCTCGCTGAGTGCGACCGCCCGCAGCTCGCGCATGGCGCCTTCTCCTCCCGTCGATCTCCTGCCGTGCGGCCGAGCGTGCGGGGTGCCCTGTCGGACACCCCGAGGGCGCACCGGCGCACGAGTTGCGCGCGAAACCGCCTCGCTGCCATGCGTCCCGGTAGATGACAGCCTGCCATCGATGGCGCCGGACGGTCGCATTGCGGCGGGCGACACGCACAGTCTGACCCTCGCTGAGGGTTCTGAACACGTCGGGGGCCCGTCCCGTGCCCGGGTGTGACGCATCACCGCCCCGGCGCCCACCCGGCCGGGCGGCATGATCGTGCCCACCCGCCGGGCGCCGGGGCCGGCGCTCAGGGGCGACGGCCGCCGGGCGGCCGGGTCGCCGGCCCGCGCCGTCGGGCCGGGCGCGGGGCGGGCCGGGCGCGGGTCTGGTCACCACCGGCGTACAGCGCCGCCCCGACGACGCCCGCCTCGTTCTGGAGCTGGGCGGGCACCACCTTCGTGCGCAGTTCGAGGTGGTCGAAGAACTTCTCCGCCTTCCGGCTGGCGCCGCCGCCGATGATGATCAGATCCGGCCACAACAGGGCCTCGAGGGTGCTCAGGTAGCGGTTGACCCGCTTGGCCCACTTCTCCCAGGAGAGATCCTCACGCTCCCGGACGGCCTCGGACGCCCGCGTCTCCGCGTCGTGGCCCTGGATCTCCAGGTGCCCCAGCTCGGTGTTCGGTACGAGCTGGCCGTGCAGGAACAGCGCCGTCCCGATCCCGGTGCCGAACGTCGTCATGACGACGAGGCCGGAGGTGTCACGGCCGGCGCCGAACGCCATCTCGGCCACCCCGGCGGCGTCGGCGTCGTTGACGACGGCGACCTCCGAGCCGGCCAGCGCCGGCCCGAGTGCCCCGCCGAGCACCGCGGAGACGTCGGTGTCGATCCAGGCCTCGTCGACGTTCGCGGCGGTGCGGGCGACCCCGGACTTGATCACCGCCGGGAACGTGGCGCCGACCGGGCCCGTCCACTCGAAGTGCGCGACGACCTCCGCGACGGTCCGCGCGACCGACTCCGGGTCCGCGGGCTGCGGCGTCGGGAGCCGGAACCGCGGCGCGGCCAGCGTGCCGTCCTCGATGTCGACCGGGGCGCCCTTGATGCCCGTCCCACCGATGTCGACCCCGAAGACCCGCATTGCGCCGTCCTCCCGCATGTGTCGCTGTACGTCGCTCTCCTGGCGGCGGCGCGGCCTCCCGGCGGGAGCCCGCGACCTCCGGTACCTCCGGCGGAGGCGAGGGAATCGGTGAGGCCCGGCGCGGCGGGCGCCGAGCGGTCGTGCCCCGGACCCCGGGTGCCGCGTCGTGCCGAGCCGTGCCTGGCCTGGTTGTGCCTGTCGTAGTTTCGCAGGCCCGCCCGAAGCCGTGGCGGCGGCGGGCGCTTTCGGTGGTGAGCCCGGTCTCCGGCGGACGTCCATGCCGCTCCAGGCGGGACCGGAGATCGCCCGGGGTGGGCCGGACAACGCGTGTGTCCTGTTCTGAGGGCACCTACTCTGATGAGATGCGGTTGACCGATTCCCACGGGCGGGTCGCCACCGACCTTCGGGTGTCGCTGACCGACCGGTGCAACCTCCGCTGCAGCTACTGCATGCCCGCCGAGGGGCTCGACTGGCTGCCGAACCCGCTGCTCCTCACCGACGACGAGATCCTGCGGCTGGTCACGATCGCGGTGGCCCGGCTGGGCGTCACCGAGATCCGGCTGACCGGCGGCGAGCCCACGCTGCGTCCGGGGCTGGTGCGCCTGGTCGAGCGGATGGCGGCGCTCTCGCCCCGGCCCGAGCTCTCGCTCACCACCAACGGCCTGCGCCTGGCCGGCCTGGCCGGCCCGCTCGCCGCCGCCGGCCTGGACCGCGTCAACGTCTCCCTGGACACGCTTCGCCCGGAGCGCTTCGCCCGGATCACCCGCCGGAACCGGCTCGACGACGTCCTGGCCGGCCTCGCCGCCGCGGCCGACGCCGGGCTGATCCCGGTGAAGGTGAACGCGGTGCTCCTCCGTGGCCTGAACGACGACGAGGCCGCGCCGCTGCTGCGCTGGTGCCTCGCGCGCGGCTACGAGCTGCGCTTCATCGAACAGATGCCGCTGGACGCCCAGCACGGCTGGCGCCGCACCGAGATGATCACGGCCGGCGAGATCCTGACCCGGCTGGAGGCGGAGTTCGTCCTGACCGCGTTGCCGGGACGGGGGAGCGCACCCGCAGAGCTGTTCGCCGTCGACGGGGGGCCGGGCACCGTCGGGGTGATCGGCTCGGTGTCCGCGCCGTTCTGCGCGGCCTGCGACCGGGTCCGGCTCACCGCGGACGGGCAGGTCCGCAACTGCCTGTTCGCCCGGGACGAATCCGACCTGCGCGGCCCGATGCGGTCCGGCGCCACCGACGACGACCTCGCCGACCGCTGGGTCCGCGCGGTGTGGGGGAAACACGCCGGCCACGGCATCGACACGCCGGGCTTCCACCAGCCGGCCCGGCCGATGTCGGCGATCGGCGGGTGACGTCACTCTCGCCGTCGCCGTCGGGGGAGCTGGGCGAACCGTGGGACGCACTGGTCCTCGCCGGCGGCCACTCCCGGCGGCTCGGCGGCCAGGACAAGGCCAGCGCCGTTGTCGGTGGCCTGCGGCTGCTGGACAGGGTGCTCGCCGCCGCCGGCGCGGCCGAGCGGATCGTCATCGTCGGGCCGCCGCGCCCGGCCCGGCCCGGTTCCCGGTCGGTCCGCTGGACCCGCGAGGACCCGCCGGGCGGCGGGCCGGTCGCCGCCATCGCCGCCGGGCTGCGGCTCGTCGAGGCCCCGCTGGTAGCGGTACTCGCGGTCGACCTGCCCTTCATCGGCGCCGCGGAGCTCGCCGACCTTCTCGGATCGCTGCGCGGCGAGCCACCGGGTCACCGTGACGCCGACGTGGCGGTGCTGGCCGATCCGGCGGGCCGGCCGCAGTACCTTGCGGCGGCCTGGGGCACCGCCGCGCTGCGCGCCGCCCTGCCGGCGGACCCGGCGGGCCGCTCGGTGCGCTCGCTGCTGGCCGGGCGGGATGTGCGGACCGTCCCCGCCACCGCCGACGCCTGCCTTGACTGCGACGACCCGGCGTCGCTGGCGGCGGCCCGGGCCCGGGCGGTCCCCGGAACGCACGGCTCGGGCACGATGCCCTGATGACAGACGACAACGAGGCGGGCGGGCCCTCGGCGGCCGAGCGCCCCGCAGGCACTGGTGCGGCGGCCGCACCCGGGGCGGCCGGTGGCGAGGCTCAGCGTCTCGGCGATGTTCTGGACGAGTGGGTGAGCCGGGCGAGCACCGCGCTCGGCCTGGAACCCGGTTCCGTGGACGCCACGCTCATCCTCGACCTCGCCCGGGATGTCGCCCACGGCGTCGCGCGCCCCGCCGCCCCGCTGACGGGGTTCCTGGTCGGGCTGGCCGCCGGCCGCCGTGGCGGCAGCGCCGCCGACGTCCGAGCCGCCGCGGACACGGTGCTGGCCCTCCTACCCGAGCACGACTCCAGGCACGACGGCTAGTGCACGACGGCTAGTGCATGCGGACGGGGCCGGTCTCGTCCAGGTAGCCGCGCATGTCGATGGCCATCGTGTGGACGTCCTCGGCGTCTGGTTCGGGGACCTCCTCGGCGTCGTCGCGGGGGTAGCCGAAGGTGAGGCGCGGCAGCATCTGGGTGGGGGCGTCGACGAGCCCGGGCGCGGCCTCGATCAGCCCGGACTCCCAGTCGAGCTCGCGGCCGCTCAGCGGGCCGGAGGGCAGGTTCCGCGCGGCCGGTGACGTCGTGACGATCACGTAGTCCAGCACGCCGAGAGCGGCGATGACGACGAGGGCCGGCAGCGCCGCGAGTGGGCGCCACACCGTCAGGCCAACCATCACGAACACGGCCACCACGGTCAGGCCGCCGACGATGTGCCTGCGCACCGGGGGTAGCGCTGGAACCTTGCGGCCGCGCCGGTAATGCGCCATGCACCACAGTGTGCCCCCGTCGCCGGAACTGTCCAGACGGTGGGGTGTTGTCAACCGCCCGACTGGCGGCAGACAGAGACGCGACGCAGGGTGGAACCCGACGTCGGAAGCGAACCGGGGGAGCCGGCCGTGACAGCGGAGGGTACCCGCAATGCCTCTTTCCGGTGAAGGCTCTTCGGCGGTGCGCCGGAATGAGTCACACTTACCGTGGGAAATGAGAGATCCATGGCCCGACCCGCCGGTCAACGGTGTATCCATGGCCCGGTGTCGCACCATGGGATCGACCTCGCGAGGCTGGAGGATCGCCGTGGAGGTTACAAGTCGTGGCCGCTGGCCGCGACCGCTGCCACGACCCCGGCCAGGGTCGAGGCCGAGGTCAGCCCCGGTACTGGCCGTCGCCGCGGTGGTGGCGCTGCTCGTCCTGATCTCCGGGTGCGGGGCGTCTAGTTACGACTATGTGACGAACAAAGATGACGGCGCGTTCCTGAAGGTGCCGGCGGCCTGGACGTATCAGGAGATGCCCGGGCCGGCCCTGTTCGGCATCGACGCCCGCAATGTGAGCCCCGAGATGTTGCGCGGCCTGATGTCACGCGAGTGGGTCGTCGGGCTGGATGCCGCCGAGAAGTTCGACGAGACCAGTCTGTTCGTTCCCGACGCGCCGCTGCCGAAGGGCTTCGTCCAGGTTCGGCATCTTCTTCCGGAGGAGGCCAATGCGGTCTCCACGAACGACCTGCGCAACTTCGTGGTCACCGTCGACGACGCGGTCGCGGCGCAGGAGGAGGCCGTCCGCCAGGACCCGTACGGCGCGCGCCTCGCGCCCAGCTTCCTGCTCCTGGCCGACGAGAAGGTGGCGCAGGACAGCGGCGTCCACGGCGTGCACCTGATCTACCAGGTCGCCACCGCGGCCGGGCTGGTCACCATCGACCAGACCAGCCTGCTGGATCAGAACCAGACCGTGCTCTACCAGCTCGTCCTGGCCTGTTCAGCGCTCTGCTACACCCAGCACGGGGGGCAGATCGGCGAGGTCACGGGCTCGTTCACCATCAAGCCGACGGACCGAGGGCAGTAGGCATGAGCGCAACCGACCGGGCGACCAGTTCGGGTTCCTCCGCGCCCGCGGGGGAGACCACCGCGGGCGACGCCGCTTCCGACTCCTCGACCGCGCCGCGCCGACGTCCCGCGGCGCTGTGGGACAGAACCAAGTTCCTGCTCCTGCTCGGCGCGCTCTTCGCCTTCGTGGTCGCGGCGGACGTCTCCGGCAACCCGCTGATGACCTGGGGCGACGCGTTCCGCATCCAGTCGCGGTCGAGCTGGTGGATCCTGGCCCTGTTCGGGCTCGAGGTGGTCCACCAGATCCACATCTTCCTCGGCGAGCGGTCGTCGCGGTACTACGTGTTCTGGACGGACAAGATGTTCGGCCGCGCCGAGCGCCGGCTGCTGCGCTTCAACGACTGGAACCGGTACCGGGCCAGCCGGGCACTGAAGGTCGTGGCCGCGTTCGCGCTGTTCCTGTTCGTCTACGCGCGCATCGTCGACCAGTCCATCTTCGAGGCGACGGTCGGCCTGCCCGGCGCGGCGTGGAAGGCCATCCCGCTCGTCCTGCAGATGGTGCTGCTGCTGGTGGTCGTCGTCGGGCAGTTCGTCGCCATCTTCTGGTTCCTCTCCAAGGGCGGCGTCGAGGTCTACTTCCCCGAGGACATCAAGACCCGCTTCGCCGACGTCTGGGGCCAGGACCACGTCGTCAGCCGGGTCCAGGAGAACGTCTTCTACCTGGAGCGCCCCGAGGAGATCGAGGACAGGGGCGGTTACGTCCCCGGCGGCATTCTGCTGTGGGGCCCGCCCGGCACGGGCAAGACGCTGATCGCCGAGGCGGTGGCCGGCGAGACGGGCAAGCCCTACGTCTTCGTCGACCCGGGCGCCTTCTCTGCGATGTTCATGGGCGTCGGCATCATGAAGGTGAAGTCGCTGTTCCGCAAGCTGCGCAAGCTGTCACTGCGCTACGGCGGCGTGATCGTCTTCTTCGACGAGGCCGACACGCTCGGCAACCGTGGTCAGCTCGCCGGTGGCTTCAGCGGCGGCGGCAAGCTCGGCGCGGGAGCGGCGGCCTTCTCCACCGGGCACAACCCGTTCGGCGTGCCGGTGGGCGCGGAGTCCGTGGACGCCTGCAACGGCTTCTCCTACCTGGACTCGTTCGCCCGGGCCCAGATCGCCCGCGACCACGCCCAGCGCGAGAACTTCGTCATGGGCGGGGGGATGGGCGGGTCCGGTGCCGACGGGACCCTGCAGGCCCTGCTCACCGAGATGTCCGGCCTGAAGAAGCCCCGCGGATTCCTCAACCGGATCGTCCGGCGGACCCTCGGCATGCGTCCGAAGCCGCCGCCGAAGTACCGCATCCTGGTGATGATGGCGACGAACATGCCCCAGTCGCTGGACGAGGCGCTGCTGCGGCCCGGGCGCATCGACCGCATCTACAAGGTCGGCTACCCCAGCAAGGAGGGCCGGATCCGGACCTTCGAGGGCTACCTGGCCAAGGTGCGCCACGAGCTGACCCCGGACCAGGTCGAGCGCCTCGCCATCATGAGCCCGGAGGCCACCGGCGCCACGATCAAGGACACGGTGAACGAGGCGCTGGTGCAGGCCGTCAAGGACGGCCGCGAGATCATCACCTGGCAGGACATGCTGCGGGCCCGGGTGGTCAAGGAGTACGGCCTCGCCGACGACCACGAGCACATCGCCCGCGAGCGGCACAGCATCGCGCTGCACGAGGCCTGCCACGCCGTCGTCGCCTACCGCACCCAGCGCGGACGGGTCATCGACCTGGCGACCATCGAGCGGCGTGGCGGAGTCGGCGGGTTCGTCGCGCACGTCGCGGTCGAGGACCGCATGTTCATGTGGAAGTCGGAGATCGAGGTCCAGGTGATGGTCTCCCTCGCCTCGCTCGCCGGCGAGCGGATGTTCTTCGACGGCGACAACACCGTGGGTGTCGGTGGTGACCTGCGCAGCGCCACCCTGCTGGTGTCGAGCAACATCTCCTCGGCCGCGATGGGCGAGACGCTCGCGTCCCGGCTGAGCATGATCGAGCACCAGATGGGCCAGGCGTCCATCGACTCGGACCGGCCCTTCGGTGAGCAGGTCGAGGCCAAGCTGCGGGAGATCTACGCCCGCAC
Organism: Parafrankia sp. Ea1.12; assembly: GCF_900465275.1. Taxonomy (NCBI): domain Bacteria; kingdom Bacillati; phylum Actinomycetota; class Actinomycetes; order Frankiales; family Frankiaceae; genus Parafrankia; species Parafrankia sp. Ea1.12. The sequence goes on from NZ_UBIZ01000288.1 coordinate 24,210, forward strand.
CGAGGCCGTCCTGTCCGCGAACCGGCGTGAGGTGCTGTCCCTCACCCATGCGCTGGAGACCCACAAGACGATCACCGGCGAGGACGTCGAGGCCATCATGGAGGGGACGGTCGGCCCGACGGTCGACGGCCGCCGCTACATGGAACCGGGGTTCATGGCCGTCGCGGAGGACTACCACCGCTCGGCGGTTCAGGCACACCGCGGGATGCACCACGACGATCTCCGGGAGCTTCCCGAACTCGGCCGGGCAGCCGCCCGCGGGGCGCCCCCCGTGCCACGGGCACTCCCGGAGGGCCCCTCCACCGCCAACTGACGTCGCCGCCGCCCCGCCACGGGCACTGGCCGGGCGGTGCCGATCGGTGTCGGTGTTCGGTGGTGTCGGGCGGTGTCGGTGCCGGTCGGAGCCCTGGCCGCGCGCCTACTCGCCTTTTGGTTTTCTTCTCGCCGTTTTGTAGCCAGATTCGGCGGAATCCGGCCCGAAACGGCGAGAAGGGCGCCAAAGGGCGAGCGGGTTCCCTCGATATTCGGGGTGTTTTGCCCGATAGGTGGCGGTCTGGGTAGTCCCGTGGTCGGGGCAGTCCCGCGGTGATGAGGCCGCCTTCGCCTCCTGCGCGGGCGAGACCGCGTGGACGGCTGGTCTCCTCGCGTTCAATCTACGACCCCCGACCTCGGACCCCGACCCGTGATCTCGGACCCCCGAGCCGTGATCTCCGAGCCCCGAGCCGTGATCTCCGAGCCCCGGCGCGGGGTGTCAGACGTCCTGGAGAGCCGGCCCGCGCTGCGGTGCGGCCGCCGCGCTCAGAACACCCGCGACCGGGTTACCGAGCACGGTGTCGGTCGGCGCGGACGCAGTTGGGTCATCCGACATCGCGGTGCCTCCCGCCGTGCCAGCGTCGCCCACTGTGCCAGCGTCGCCTGCCGTGCCAGCGCGGTGTGTGGGGCCGGCGGTGAGCGCTGTGTCAGCGTCTCCTGCTGCGTCAGCGTCGCTCACTGTGCCAGCGATGAGAGTGGTGCCACCGGTGAGCGTTGTGTCCGCGTCGAGCGCGGTGCCTTCTGCGGTGACGATGCCTGTGGCGAGTGGCGGGTCGACGCCTGGCGCGGCCGGTGGTCCGGGGCTGGCCGCGGCCGCCGGGACAGCCTGCGCGCGCGCCGCCTGGCTGCGCAGGGACACCGCCGCGAAGGCGGATCCGGCCAACGCCGCCACGCCGGCCATCGCCAGGCCGGCCCGCGCACCGAACGTCTCGGACACCCAGCCCGCGATCGGGCCGCCGACCGGGGTCGAGCCGAGGAACGCCACCGACCACAGGGCCATCACCCGGCCACGCATCTCCGGTGCCGCGGAGAGTTGCACGGTCGCGTTGCCGGTGGAGATGAACGCGACGCTCGCCGCGCCGACCACCACGAGCGCGGCGACCTCCAGCGCCAGCACCGGGGCCGCGGCTGCTACCAGGGTGACCACGCCGAACACCCCGGAGGTGACCGCCAGGGCCGGGATCCCCACCCGCCGGTGCCGGGCGACGACCAGGCCACCGGCCACGGCCCCCGCACCCATCGCGCCGGTGAGAAGGCTGTACGTCGCGGCCGACCCGGCAAAGGTCTCACGTGCCACGAGCGGCAGCACGACCTGGAACTCGTAGGACAACGCTCCGATCACGGCCATCATGAGCAGCGGGATCCGCAGGCTCGGCGTCCGCATCGCGTAGGCGAGCCCGGAGCGCACCTGCCCCGGTGCCCGCGGCACGGGACGTCGGCGCACCAGCGCCGCGGTGTCGATCCGCTGCAGCGCGATGACCACGGCGACGAACGAGGCGCCGTTCAGCAGGAAACAGCCGCTGGTGCCTACCAGGCTGATGAGGATGCCGGCGATGCCCGGCCCGACGACCCGGGCCGCGTTCATGGTCACCGAGTTCAGCGTGACGGCGTTGGGCAGGAACTCCGACCCCACCATCTCCTGGACGAAGCTCTGCCGCGCCGGGTTGTCCACCGCGCTGGTCATCCCGATCGCCGCCGCGACGGCGGCGACCATCCACAGCTGGGCCGTGCCCGTCAGGTCCAGGACGCCGAGCAGGACGGCGAGGGAACCGAGAATGATCTGGGTGGTGATCAGGAGCCTGCGGGTGTTCGAGCGGTCGGCGATCAGCCCGCCGTAGGCGCCGAACAGCAGCACGGGCAGGAACTGGGCCGCGGTGACGAGCCCGAGTTCGGTGCCGGACGCGCCGAGCGACAGCACCAGCCAGCCCAGGGCGATCATCTGCATCCAGGTCCCGCAGAGCGAGACCACCTGACCGCCGAGGAAGAGGCGGAAGTTCGGTACCTGTAGGGCGGCGAAGGTGCCTGTGGACGACAGCGCCCGGGTGCCTGCCTCCTCCGCGCCTCCTGCGCTCGTCCTCGACGTGACCTGGTCCGAACGACTCATGCGGTGCACCTCCGAGGTTCACAACACGCCCCGGCCGATATTTATTTCGCGCAGCTAAGTATTTCGTGGGCGGGTGGGAACGAGGGTGGAGCAGGGTGGCTCGGGGTCGCGGATCGGTCATGTATCCGGGCCGCGGCTTGGTGGCTGGGTGATGATGCCCTAGCATTCGAACATGTGTTCGACAGTCTCGGTGTGGCCGGGTGGGCAGGCGCTGCCCGCAGGCGGGGCAGGGGCCGCCGGTAGGGCAGGCCCCGTCGGCAGGGCCTGCGGAGGTGGCGGGCGCGTGGGGTGGCGCCGCACACGGGGCGTTCAGTGAGTGGAGTGCGGGTGTCGGACAAGGAGGCGGCTGTGAAGGATCTCGACGCGCAGGTGGCCCGGCTGGCGGCCGTGGATCCCGGAGAGGTGCCGGACGCCGAGCTCGCCCTGCTGGTGATGGACGTGCGCCGGCTCGTCGACGCCACCGACGCCTGCTGGGTCCGTCTGCTCGCGGAGTTCGACCGGCGCGAGCTGTGGAACCTCGACGGTGCCCGGTCGGCGGCCGCCTGGCTGCGCCGGGAGTGCAGGCTTGTCCACCCCACGACGACCTCGGCGCTTACGGTGGCGCGCGCGCTGCGATCCCTGCCGGTGACCGCGGAGGCCTTCCGGACGGGCACGATCAGCTTCGACCACGTCCGCGCCATCGCCCCCGCGCTGGAGGCCGCGCGCGGCGAGCTCGCGCGCAGCGCCGACCCGATCTTCGCCCGCGCGGCCCTGTGGATGAACCCCCGTCAGATGGGCAACGTCGTCCGGACGTGGATCCGCCTGGCCGAGTCGGAGAGCCCACGTCTCCCGGGCGGGTCTGAGCCCCCTGGGTCGTGACGGGCCCACTGCGCCGGGCGGGCCCACTGCGCCGGGCGGGCCCGGTGGGCCGCGACGGCGTCCGGTGGCGAGGCCCGGGAGCACGGGCCGGAGGGCGACAGCCCCGAGATGAGACGTGGCGGCCGGGGGAGTCCAGAGACTCGCCCGGCCGCCACGTCTCGAAGTCCAGCGCCGCTGAAGTCCAGCATCGTCGAGGGCCGGAGCCGTCGAGGGCCGGCGCCCCGGCCGGCGGGCCGGGCGGAGCGGGAGGAACTACAGAGGGATGTTGCCGTGAACGTTCTTGTCCACCCGGGCCGCGGCGACCGCGTCGGCGAGCGCGGCCGCGACCGCCCCGCGGGTCGTCGCCGGTGTGACAACCGCGTCCACCACGCCCAGCTCCACCGCGCGGTCGATCCCGCCGACGGTGCGGACGTGCTCCTCGGCCAGCTCGGCCATCACGTCCGGGCGGCGCTGGGCGGGCACCTCGGCCAGCTGCCGGCGGTGCAGGATGCCGACCGCGGCCTCCGCCCCCATGACCGCGAGCTGCGCGGTCGGCCACGCGTAGACCGCGGTCGCGCCCAGGCAGCGGGCGTTCATCGCGATGTACGCGCCGCCGTAGGCCTTGCGGGTGACGACGGTGACCCGGGGCACGGTGCACTCGGAGAAGGCGTAGAGCAGTTTCGCGCCGCGCCGGACCACACCCTCCCACTCCTGGCCCACGCCGGGCAGGTAGCCGGGGACGTCGACGAGCACCACGAGCGGGATCCCGAACGAGTCGCACATCCGCACGAACCGCGAGGCCTTCTCCGCCGAGAGCGCGTCGAGGCAGCCACCGCGGCGCAGCGGGTTGTTCGCCACCACGCCGACCGTCCGCCCGCCGAGGCGGCCGAGGGCCGTGACGATGTTGCGAGCCCACTTGGGGTGCAGCTCGACGACCTCGTCGTCGAGCAGGCCGGCGACGAGCGGTCGCACGTCGTAGGCGCGGCGGGGGTTCTCCGGCAGCAGATCGCCGAGCTCACGCTCGGCGACGTGGCCGATGGAGCCCTGGTCGGCCAGCAGCGCGGTGATCGCGCGGGTCCGGTCGAACGCGGCGTCGTCGGTGTCGCAGGCGAGGTGGACGACACCGCTGCGGGTCGAGTGGACCTCGGGGCCGCCGAGGCTGTCGGCCGTGCACTCCTCGCCGGTCACCGAGCGGACGACGTCCGGGCCGGTGACGAAGACCTTCGCGTCGGGCCCGGTGATGACCAGGTCGGTGAGCGCCGGGCCGTAGGCGGCGCCGCCGGCCGCGGCCCCGAGGACCAGCGAGATCTGTGGCACCCGTCCCGAGGCGCGGACCGTCGCGGCGAACACCCGGCCGACGCCGTCGAGCGAGGCCACACCCTCCTGCAGGCGGGCGCCCCCGGAGTGCCAGATACCGATCACGGGGCAGCTCATCCGGACGGCCGACTCGATCGCGTGCACGATGCGCGCGCAGCCGTCCCGGCCCATCGCGCCGCCCTGGACCGTGGGGTCGGTGGCGAAGGCGACGACCTCGTTGCCGTCGACGAGGCCCTGGCCGGCCACGACACCCGAACCGTCGGCGGAGGCGAACAGCGAGAGCGTGTCCGGGTCGAAGAAGCGGCTCAGCCGCGAGACGGGAGTTCGGGAATCGGTGCGGTCGATGGTGGACAGACTCACCGTAGGTCTCCTTGGTTGAGCGGTATCAGCCTGCTCCTGCGCAGATGGCGGCCCCGGTGCGGCCACCGTGAGGTGTTTCCTGGCCGGGGCTTGGATCCCGGCGAACCGTCCCGGCGCCCCCGGGCGTGCCGCCGCCGCGGCGGCGGCACGGTCTTCCCTCGGGGCGCCGGGCGTGCGTCCTACACCGTGAACGCGAGACAGACGTCGTGCCCACCGAACCCGAACGAGTTCGACAGGCCCGCGCCGGTGCCGAGCTCCCGGTTGTCGATGCTCACGACATCCAGGGCGATCTCGTCGTCGAGCGCGTCGAGATTGCGCGTCGCGGGGACGACGCGCTCGCGCAGCGAGAGCAGCGTGACCACGGCCTCCAGCGCGCCGGCCGCCCCGAGCAGGTGGCCGGTCATCGACTTGGTCGAGGTCACCGCGATCGAGTCGAGCGCGGAGCCCAGCGCCAGCCGAAGCGCGATCGACTCGGCGACGTCTCCGGTCGGGGTCGACGTCGCGTGCGCGTTGACGTGGATGACGTCCTCGGGCTCCAGGGAGGCCGAGCGCAGCGCCGCCCGGATCGCCCGGGCCGCGCCGGCACCGGTCGGATCCGTCGCGGCCACGTGGTAGGCGTCCGAGCTGATGCCGGCGCCGGCGAGGGTCCCGAGGACCCGCGCGCCGCGTGCCTGCGCGTGCTCCGCCGCCTCCACCACGATGACCGCCGCGCCCTCGCCGAGCAGGAAGCCGTCCCGGGCCTTGTCGAACGGCCGTGAGGCGGTCTCGGGAGCGTCGTTACGCCGGGAGAGCGCCTGCATCTGCGCGAACCCGGCGATCGGCAGGGCGGCGATCGCCGCCTCCGTGCCGCCGGCGATCACGATGTCCGCCCGGCCGGCGCGGATGATGTCCAGCGCCAGCGCGATCGCCTCCGAGCCGGACGCACACGCGCTGACCGGCGCGTGCACACCGGCCTTGGCACCGAACGCCAGGCCGACCGTGCTCGCCGGGCCGTTTGGCATCAGCATCGGCACGACGTGCGGCGACACCCGCCGAGCCCCACGCTCCCGCAGCACGTCGTGCTGGTTGAGCAGGGTCAGCACCCCGCCGATCCCGGACGCCACGCAGACGGCGAGGCGCTCGGAGTCGACTTCCGGGGAGCCCGCGTGGGCCCATGCCTCCCGCGCGGCGACCAGCGCCATCTGCTGGCTGCGGTCGAGAGTTCTGGCCTCGACGCGGCCCAGCGGTGGCTCGACCGCGAGCGGGGCGGCGATGTGGACGGGGAGCTGTTCGACCCAGTCCTCGGTCAGGCGACGCGCGCCGGAGCGGCCGGAGAGCAGCCCCTCCCACGTGGACGGCACGTCGCCGCCGAGGGGAGTGGTAGCCCCGAGGCCGGTGACGACGACCTGCCTGGGGGTCGGGGTCACGCGGCGACACCCGCCCGCTGGATGTACGAGACGGCGTCGCCGACGGTCTTGAGGGTCTTGACGTCCTCGTCCGGGATCTTCACGCCGAACTTCTCCTCGGCCGCGACGACGACCTCGACCATGGAGAGCGAGTCGACGTCCAGGTCGTCGATGAAGGTCTTGTCCGCGGTGACGTCGGCCGGGTCCACACCGGCGACTTCCTCGAGGATCGCGGCGAGGCCGGCGAGAATATCGGTTTGCGACATGGCTTTCCTCCTGTGCGTTACGGGATCAGCGTTCCGGCCGAGCCGGTGGCTGGACGGGCGGCCCGCGCGGGCAGCTCCGTCCGGCGGTGGTGCGGGGCCCGGTCGCGGCACGGGTGGCCGCGGCTCGGGCCGGGGTACTCGGGGGCAGCGGAGTACCTGGGAGAAATGTGGTGCTCGGGGACGTCGGTGCTCAGGGGCATCGGACGACCTGTCCGCAGTAGGTCAGGCCGGCGCCGAAACCGAACAGCAGCACCGGATCGCCCGAGACGACCTCGCCGGCTTCCATCATCCGGTCGAGCGCCAGCGGGATGCTCGCCGCGGACGTGTTGCCGGAGTCCACCACATCGCGGGCGATCGGCACGTCGGGGACACCGAGGCCACCCGCGAGCGCCTCGACGATGCGCAGGTTCGCCTGGTGCGGCACGATCGCGGCCAGCTCTTCGGGCGCCACACCGGCCCGGTCGCAGACCGTGCGCAGGGTGGGAACGAGCGAGATGGCCCAACGGAACACGGCCGGGCCCTCCATGCGGAACGAGTTGTCGCCCCGCCCGGGAACCTGGATCGCCTCGGGCCGCGACCCGTCGTGGCCCCAGACAGCCGGGCCGATGTGATCGGTCTCGGCGGCGCCGATCACGACCGCGCCGGCGCCGTCCGCGAGCAGGATGCAGGTGGAACGGTCACTCCAGTCGGTGTAGTCGGAGAGCCGCTCGGTCGCGACGACCAGCACGTGCCGGGCGCTGCCGGCCCGCACCATGTCCGCCGCGGTGGAGACGGCGTAGCAGAAGCCGGCGCACCCGCCGTTGATGTCGAAGGTCCCCGCGGCCGACGCGCCGAGCCGGGCGGCGACCTGCGGCGCGGTGCCCGGGATCTGGGACGGCGCCGTGCAGGTCGCCCCGATCACGGCGTCGACGTCGCGGGCGGCCAGCCCGGCGGCGGCCAGCGCCTTGTCCGCGGCGCTGACCCCCATCGCGACCGTGGTCTCGTCGTCGTCGGCGATCCGCCGGGTCGAGATGCCGGTCCGGGTGCGGATCCAGAGGTCCGAGGTGTCGACCTGCCGGGTGATCTCGTCGTTGGTGACCAGCCGGCCCGGGCGGTAGGTGCCCAGCCCCAGCAACCGCGCCCCTGTCATGAGGTCGCCCCGACCAGGGACTCGGTCTGGGTCGGCACGGCCACTCCGGCGGGGGGCAGGTACTCGGCGACGAGCTCGCGGGCGGCGTCCAGATCGGCGGGCGTCTTCACCGCGACGATCTTCGCTCCCCGCAGCTCGCGCCGGGCGATGCCGGCGAGCGTGCCGGCGGGCGGCAGCTCGATCACGGCGGTCACCCCGGCCTCGCGCATGGCGGCCAGGCACAGATCCCAGCGCACCGGTGCCGCCACCTGGGTGACCAGCCGGGTGAGGAGGTCGGCGCCGTCGTGCACCGCGGCGCCGTCGGCGTTGGAGAGCTGGCCGAGGACCGGAGCCCCGGGCCGGATGCCGCCCGCGACGGCGCGCAGCGCGTCGCCGGCCGAGGCCATGTGGTGGGTGTGGAACGCGCCGGCTACGGACAGGGGCCGCAGCTTCGTCTTCGGTGGCGGGGAGTCGGCGAGTTTCGCGAGGTCCTCGAGCGTGCCCGCGGCGACGATCTGCCCGGCGCCGTTGCGGTTCGCGGCGGTGAGGCCCATTCCCTCCAGCGCCGCGGCGACCTCGTCCGGGTCGCCACCGAGCAGCGCGGTCATCCCGGTGGGGGTCCGCGCGGACGCCTCGGCCATCGCGCGGCCCCGCAGGCCGACGAACAGCAGCGCCGACTCCGGGGTGAGCGAGCCGGTGATCGCGGCGCCGGTGATCTCGCCGACGCTGTGCCCGGCCACGACGGCGCGGGCGCCGCCGGCGGGGGCCGCCGGCAGCAGGCCGAGCTGCTCGGCGGCCAGCAGCCCGTTCGCGACGATGAGCGGCTGGGCGACCGCGGTATCCCGGATCGTCTCCGCCGGTGCCTCACAGCCGATGTCGACGAGGTCCAAACCGGCCGCCGCCGACCACCAGCGCAGCCGGGACTCGACGCCGTCGAGTTCCAGCCAGGGACGGAGCTGTCCCGGCGTCTGAGCACCCTGTCCTGGTGCGAGGATCGCGAGCACGTATTCACCTAACCCCGTGTGGCCGGTCGTTGTCGCTGGCGACGAGTCACCGATGTCTCGTCGGCTCGTTGTCGGTGTCCTACAAAGCGGCAGGCTCCGACGGTGCGTTAGTGCCCCTCCATGCCTCTGGACCGGAATCCGGTGACAGGGCGGTAAATTTGCTTGGTGTGACGGTTCTCGCACCGACGGGAGGGGCCGCGCGGGCGGGTCGCGGACGGGGGTCGGGTCCGATCTGACCTGTAGGTTACGTACCGTCCAGGCGACCGAGTACCAGAGCGATGTGCAGTATGAACCGCTCGCGGTGATCGGCGGGATCGAGACCGCAGACGTCCGCGGCCTTGCGCAGCCGGTAACGCACCGTGTTCGGATGAAGGTAGAGCGCCCGGGCGGTCGCCTCCAGCGACGCGCCGAAGTCGAGGTATGCGCCGGCTGTCTCCAACAGCGGGGTGCCGGCGTGGCGCAGCGGGAGGTAGACCTCCCTGATCAGGCTCTGCCGGGCGTCCGGATCACCGGCCAGCGCGAGCTCCGGCAACAGTGCGCTCGCCGAGACCGGGCGCGGCGCCGCCGGCCAGGCGGCGACGACGTCCGCGGCGGCGAGCGCCGCGCGGGCGCACCGGGGCGCCCCGGTGAGATCGCCCGCGATCGGCCCGACCACCACGGGGCCCGGCCCGCAGGCGGGCAGCAGCGCGCGGGCGGCCTCCAGCGCGGTGTCGGCGTCGCCGGACGGCGGCGGGGTGTCGCCGCGGCCGGACCCGCCCCCGGTACCCGTCGCGGCGGACGCGGACCCGCCGACGCCGCCAGGCCCACTCCCACCGTGCCCAGACCCACCGTGCCCAGACCCACCGTGCCCAACGCTGCCGGGCCCGCTTCCGCCGCTGGTCGCCGGCGGGCCCGGCGGGTCGCCGTCATCAGGGCCGAAGGCACCGCCGACGACCATCACGAGCCGGTCGTGGTGGACCCCGGCGAGCACCTCGAGGCCGGCTCCCCGCGCCAGCCGGTGCACCTCGTCGACGGCGACCTCGGGCGAGGTCGGCGGCGCCGCGCCGACGACGACGGTGACCGACGGCGGGTTGCGCCAGCCGACCGCGGCGGCCCGCGACGGCAGGCCGCGGTCGACCTCGCCGCGCACCACGTGGTCGACGACCAGCGCCTCCAGCCGGGCGTCCCACGCACCGCGCTCCTCGGCGGCCCGCGCGTACACGACCGCGCCGGCGAACGCGATGTCCCGGGAGTAGCGCAACACGTCGGCGAGCAGCCGCTGCTCGTGCTCCGGGCCGGCCAGCGTCGGCACCTCGGCCTCGATCGCCTCGACGGCGACCCGGACGAGGTCGACCAGTCGGCGGAAGGTCACCGCCCGCACCAGCTCGCGGGGCGCGACCCGGAAGACGTCGCCGGACAGCTCCCGGGCGTGCTCGGGGCGGCGGCACCACTCGACGAACGACGAGATCCCGGCCTGCACCACGAGCTGAATGTCGGCGCGGTGCCGGGCGGACATCGCCGGGTACCAGGGGAGCACCTCGGTCATCCGGGTGACCGCCCGCGAGGCGAGCCGGCCGCTCGCCAGCTCGACCCGGCGGATCACCTCGTCGGTGGAGCCGCGGGGCGGAAGCGCGCGGCCGGCCGGTGCGCCGCCGAGGGCGTCGTCCCGCGCGGGCGGCGCGGTCCGGGCCGGCGGCACGACGTGGCCGGGCCCCGACGTCGAGGAGACGGGGGTGGAGGAGGAGAAGGAGGCCGCGGTGGCCGGCGAGAGGGACGGGGGCAGCGGAGCGCCCTCCGCCGGCGATCCCGGACCGGCCGGGGGTTCGTGCGCGGATGCCTCGCCGGACCGGTCTGCTGCCACGGCGTCGAGCATGTCACGCCGTCAGAGCTGGTCCCGATAGGTGGCGGCCCAGTCATGCACCCGAGCGACATAGGAGCGGGTCTCGTCGAAGTCCGGGATGCCTCCCGCGACGCGGACGGCGTCCGGCCCCGCGTTGTAGGCCGCGAGCACCAGGGAGATGCGATCCCCGGGCAGATTGGCCACGGCCTCGGCCAGGTGTGCCTCGTAGTGGGCCGCCGAGACGATCGCGTCGCGGGGCTCGAGGGGGTCGGCGCGGCCGTCGCCGCTGCCGTCGATGCCGAACTCCGCCCAGGTGGTCGGGAGGAACTGCATCATGCCGCGGGCGCCGGCGTGCGAGACGGCCGCGGGATCGAAGCTGCTCTCCACCCTGGCCTGCGCGGCGAGCTGCGCCGCGCTGAGGACCCCGTAGGTGGCCGCCGCGGCCTGGAACACGGGGATCAGGTCGGCGGGCACGTCGGCGAAGGGTCGTTCGAAGATGTGGCTGCATCCGGACAGCAGCGCGATCACGATGACCACGGCCAGGACCGCGGTGACGGGCGCGCGCCGGATCATGCCTCCTGTTGTCCGTTCCGTACGGGTGATGTGTCCGAGCGATTGTGGTCTTCGCCGCGGCCGTTCCAGCCGTCGCCCCCCCTCACCCGACAAGCCGTGACCGCAGCGAGCGCAGGTCCTCCTCGGGGACGCCCGCCCCGCGCGCCCAGGCGGCCGGACCACCCCAGATCTCGGCGACACCGCCGAGAAAACCGCGCATGACCTCCGGCCGGCAGCTCATCTTGTCGATGGTCAGCGGATCCTCGGGCCGGTTGTAGGACGGGCGGCGGGCGAGCCGGGCGTCGACCCGGGCGATGCGCTCGTTGGTCAGGGTGTAGTCCTTGATGATCGCCTCGTCGTCGACGCCGACGATCCCGAGCAGGAGCGCCGACAGTACGCCGGTGCGGTCCTTGCCGGCGGCACAGTGGAACAGTGCCGGCCCCGTCACCGGCTGGGCGAGCAGGCGGATGGATTCGGCCACGGCGTCCCCGGCCAGGCGGAGGTAGTCCAGGTAGTGCTCGACCCGGTCGACCGAGTCGAGGTCCTTCACGATCGCGGGGAACCGGGGATCGTCCGGCATGATCCATTCGCCGGGCAGGAACGAGTGGTTGTGGTAGGCCACGTCCTCGTACTCCAGCGGGCCGCGGCCCTCCCGCGCGGCCTCCACCCGGGCCCGCAGGTCGAGCACCGTCCGCAGGCCGAACACCTCGCGCAGCCGGGCCACGTCGGCGGTGGTCAGCTCCTGCAGGGTGTCGCTGCGCAGGAAGGCGCCCGACCGGGTCAGGCGCCCGTCGGACGTCGGCATCCCGCCGAGGTCACGGGTGTTGTCAGTGCCTGCGAGGTCGAACCAGCGGTGCACCTCCCGATCATAGGTCGGCTCGGGGTGCCCCGGACTGGGGTTCGGGTGTCCTCGGTTCCACTATCGGTGGCCGGGCGGCGTCCGCACCGGCGTCGGACGGGTCGATCGGGCGGGCCGGCACCCCGGCCACGACGAGTCCGGGGCGCACGTCGCCGGTGACGACCGCCCCGGCGCCGACCACCGCCCCGGCGCCGATCCGCCGGCTCCGCACGACGCTGGCCTGCATCCCCACCCAGGCGCCGGGGCCGACCTCGACGCCGCCGCCGATCCGGGCGCCGGGGGCGAGCGTCGCGTAGTCGCCGAGGCGGCAGTCGTGCGCGATGCCGGCACCGATGTTCACCAGGACGTGCCGGCCCGTCTCGATGTTGGTGGTGAGGCTCGCGAGCGCGCAGACCACGGTGCCCGGCCCGAGCTTCACGTCGCCGCCCAGGTGGGCGCGGGGATGGACGATCGTGGCCGGGCGCCGTCCGCACGCGCTGGCGTACCGGTCGATGCGGGCCCGTGAGGCCGCCGCGCCGACGCCGATCAGGTAGTCGGCCTCGAGGCTGGCCAGCAGGTCGAGCCCGCCCAGCACGGTGCTCCCGCGCCGGGCGAGCGGGTCGGGATCGACCTCGCCGTCGTCGAGGAACCCGAGGAACCGGTAGATGTCCCGGTCGCTGGCGGCGTTGACCGCCTCGACGAGGTCGAGGAGCTCGCGGCCGTGGCCGCCGGCTCCCACGATGACGAGCTGGCGTCCGAGGTCTGGCACGGGGCCGACCGTAGAGCGATGACGGCTCCCGTTCAATCAGACACTCTGAGTAGTCGATCCCGTCGGGCGGTGCCGCCCGCCTGGAGGGTGCGCCGCCACGGGATGTGCGGTATCGCCGGCCGCTTCCCTCGACTCGATTACTATGGGTATCTGATCGGTTGCTTATCGTCGCTTGATGTGCTCATGGGGAGTGATTCGGACGATGAGGGTCGTGGTGACCGGGGGCGCCGGGTTCATCGGTGCCCACCTGACCCGTGCGCTGCTGGCCCATGGCTGTGAGGTGGTCGTGGTCGACGACCTCAGCACCGGAGCCCGGTCGAACCTGCTCGGCCTGCCCGCGCGCCTCGTCCTCGGCAGCGTCACCGACCGTGAGCTGCTGGAGGACGCCTGCACCGGGGCGGACAGCGTCGTCCACCTGGCTGCGCGGCCCTCCGTCGAGCGCTCGCTGCTCGACCCGCTGGCCACCCACCACGTCAATGCGACCGGCACACTGACCGTGCTCGACGTGGCGCAGCGGGGCGAGACCCACGTGGTGGTCGTCTCCTCCGCTCTGGTGTACGGGACGTCCGGCGGCCGCCCCCAGACCGAGGACGACCCGCCGCGTCCGACCAGCCCGTACGCGGCCAGCGCGCTGGCGGCCGAGGGGTACGCCCTGGCGCACCAGGCGAGCTTCGGGCTGCCGGTCCTGGTCGCGCGGCTGTTCAACGTCTACGGCCCGTACCAGCCGGCCCGGCGCGCCCACGCCGCCGTCGTGCCGTCGTTCATCGACGCCGCGCTGCGTGGACGTCCGTTGCCGGTGCACGGCGACGGCCGGCAGACCAGGGACTTCACCTACGTCGAGGCGGTCGCCGGGCTGCTGGCCGACGCGGCCTGCCGCCGGCTGGCCCACCCCGGGCCGGTGAACCTGGCGTTCGGGACGAGCACCGACCTGCTGGCGTTGGTCGCCCACCTCGAGGACATCCTCGGCCGCCGGCTGGACGTGGCGCACGGCGCGCCGCGCGCCGGGGACGTCCGCGACTCGTGCGCCCGCCCGGACGCCATGCACGCGCTCTTCGGCTCCGTCGAGCGCTCTGACCTGCGGGCGACCCTGGAGGAGACCGTGCACTGGTACCGGGAACGCCTCGGCGAGGCCCCCGGCGCCGCGCCCAGATCCGCGGACACCCCCCACCGCTGACCGTCACTGCCGGCTCACCCGACCCGAGCCTCACCCGACCCGAGCCTCGGGCGGCCCGTCCTGGCGCGGCCCGTCCTGGCGTGGACCGGCCTGGCGCGGCACTTTCGGCGTGGGCTGTTCGGCGGCCAGCCGGGCCAGCGTGGCCCGGATCAGATCCGGCGCCGCGTACGGGTCGACGTCCCGGACGGCGGCCGGGTCCAGCGGCGGCACCGGTACCTGCGAGATCAGCGGGTGTCGCGGCCGGGAGTCCCACTCGCCGGCGCCCAGCAGCTCCTCGTGCAGCTTCTCGCCCGCGCCGAGCCCGGTGTAGACGATGTCCACCGGCGCGGGCGCGCGGGCCGCGATGCGACGGGCGACGTCCGCGATGCCCACCGGTTCCCCCATGTCGAGGACCAGCGCCTCGCCGGCCGAGCCCAGCGCCCCGGCCTGCAGGACGAGCTGCACGGCCTCCTGGACGGTCATGAAGTAGCGGGTCACCTCCGGGTGGGTGACCGTCAGCGGCCCTCCCGCGGCGAGCTGGCCGGCGAAGACGGTCAGCACCGAGCCGTTGCTGCCGAGCACGTTGCCGAAGCGGACGCTGACCAGCACCCCCGGCGCCTGCCCGGCGACGTGGGCGGTGAGGCGCTCGGTGATCCGCTTGGAGTGGCCGAGCACGCTGCTCGGGTTGGCGGCCTTGTCCGTCGAGATGTTCACCAGGCGCCGCACCCCGCAGGCGACCGCGGCCTCCAGGACGGTCAGCGTCCCCCACAGGTTCGTCTTCACCGACTCACCCGGGAAGCGCTCCAGCAGCGGGAGGTGCTTGAGCGCCGCGGCGTGGAAGACGACCTCGGGCCGGCGGGCGGCGAACAGCGAGGCCATCAGCTCGGTGTCGCGGATGTCACCGAGGACGATCGCGTCGTCCTCGAGCATCGCCCGGCCGTGCAGCGAGAGCTGGACGGCGCGCAATGCCGACTCGTCCCGGTCCAGCATGATCAGCTCGGCCGGCCCGAAGGCGTGGATCTGCCGGCACAGCTCCGATCCGATCGACCCGCCGGCGCCGGTCACCAGGACGCGGCGCCCGGTGAGGTACCGCTCGGCGGCTGTCATGTCGGTCTGGATCTGCCGCCGGCCGAGCAGGTCGGCGAGGTCGAGATCGCGGATGTCCGCGACGTCGACGGTGCCGTCCACCAGGTCGACGACGCGGGGGAGCACCTTGACGGCGAGCCCGGCCGGTTCGGCCAGCGCGCTGATCTCCCGCAGTAGGGCCGCGTCCGCGCTGGGGATCGCGACGAGCAGGGTGCGTGCGCCGGTGGATGCCGCGACGCCGGCGATCGCGTCCCGGCCGCCGCGGACCCGCACCCCGGAAAGCTGCAGGTTCCAGGTCCGCTGGTCGTCGTCGAGCAGCGCGACCGGGTAGTAGGGGCTGCTCGGCGTGCGCAGCATCGCGGTGAGCACCATCTGCCCGCCGTCGCCCGCGCCGAAGACGATCAGGGGCTCGGCCGCGTCCGGGGCCGGCCGGCGCAGCCGCTCCTCCGTCAGCCTCCACAGGTAACGGACGCCGAACATCAGTACCAGGGTCACCGCCCCGCCGAGCGGCGGCACGCTGAGCGGAACCGGCCGGGGCGCGCCGAACGCCATCACCACGACGAGCACCCCGAGGACGGTGAGGGCCACCGTGACCAGGATGCCCAGCACCTCCTCGAACCCGCCGAACCGGTACCGGCCCAGGTAGAGGTGCAGCGCCGTGCCCAGGAAGTGGAGCAGGCAGGTGGCCAGGAAGACGATGACCCAGAAGCTTGGGTCGGCCAGCGCGGCCGGGTCGAGGTCGAGCCGGCCGACCTGGGCGGCGGTGAACCCGAGCGCGAGCGCACAGACGTCCAGGACGATCTGGAGCCCGACCCGCTGACGGAGATTGAGGCGCGACACGCGCCGTGCGACCGCTGTCATCCACAGACCGTGACGCGATCCGTCTACTCTACGTCTCCACATGAGGCCATAGAGTAATTGCCACTGTGCGTAAATGGACGACTACCGGTGCGGTACGTTGTGTCTGTTGAGTGTCACGGTGAGTGTTCGGGAGAGGTCCCGGGAGGGTGGTCGGCGAGTGGAACTGCGCGACTACGTGCGCGTCCTGCGTCGAAGCTGGTTGCTCGTGCTGACCTGCGCCCTGTTGGGAGGTCTGCTTGCGGCGACGGCGACCTGGCGCGCGACCAAGATTTATGCGGCGACGGTGACGATGGTCGTCTCATCGTCCGGCAGCGATGAGGGCATGGCGTCCGCCTACCAGGGCGGACTGCTCTCCGAGCAGCGGGTCAAGTCCTATGCGAACCTGGTCGCCAGCGAGCGGGTCGCCGCCGCGGTCATCGACCAGCTCAACCTGGACGACAGTGCGTCCCAGCTGCGCGGGCGCATCGAGGCGCAGGCCGTGCCGGACACCGTGCTGCTGCGCGCCGTCGTGCGCGATGCCGACCCCCACCGCGCGCAGTCGATCGCGGACGCGGTCGGTGAGGCGTTCTCCGCGGCCGTCGCCCGGATCGAGAGACCGGCCGAGGACCAGCCGCCCTCGGTGCGGGTCCGAGTCTGGGAGAAGGCCAAGCTCCCGGCGGCGCCGGTCTCCCCCCAGCCCGTCCGCAACATCGCGCTCGGGGTGCTGCTGGGGCTGATGATCAGTATCGGCGCCGCGCTTCTCCGCCACCGGCTGGACACGAGCGTCACCGGGGAGTCGGACGTCAGGGCGGTCACGGGGCTGCCGAACCTGGCGATGATCGCCTACGATGCGGGCGCCGGCCGGCGACCGCTGATCATCCACGCCAACCCCCATTCGCCGCGCGCCGAGGCGTTCCGCCAGCTCCGCACGAACCTGCAGTTCGTGGATGTGGACACCGCCCCCCGATCGATCCTCATCAGCAGCTCGTTGCCGGGGGAGGGAAAGACCACGACGATCTGTAACCTCGCGATCATTCTGGCTCAGGGCGGAGCCCGTGTGTGCCTCGTCGAGGGTGACCTGCGGCGGCCCTCCTTCGGCGAGTATCTGGGAATCGAGTCCGCGGCCGGGCTGACGTCGGTGCTGATCGGCGCGGCCGACCTCGACGACGTGCTCCAGCCCTGGGGCGAGGGCCGGGTCGGCGACGGCCGGGTCGAGGTGCTGCCGAGCGGCCCCGTTCCGCCGAACCCGAGCGAGCTGCTCGGATCCCGCAACATGGCCGACCTCATCGACGTGCTCTGCACCCGCTTCGACTTCGTCCTCATCGACGCCCCGCCGCTGCTGCCGGTCACGGACGCCGCCGTGCTGGCGACCCGGGTAGACGGCGTGCTGCTGGTCGCCAGGGCGGGACGGACGCGGCGCGAACAGATCCGCCGCGCGGCGGATGCGCTGCGGGCGGTGGACGCGCGCGTGATCGGAAGCGTTCTCAACATGGTGCCGACCAAGGGAGCGGACGCCTATTACTACGGGCGGTACGAATACGCCCCGCGGGCCCGGCACGCGCGTTCCGGTGACAGGAGCGGAGTTCGCCTTCCCGGCGCCACCGACCGCGGGCTGCGCCCGGCCGGCGTGGCAGCCGCCCCCGTCTCGTCCACGGACACGCGCCCGGCGTCAGGCCCGGCGGGTGTTCCGTCCGCTGGAGCGCGGACACCGGCCACGTCCTCGCCGGGCGGGTCCTCGACCGGCGAGCTCGGGGCCGCCGGTCGCAAGGCCGTGAGCCGGAGGGCTGGAGCCGGATCGCGGTCGGCCGCGAAGGGATCGGCGCAACCACCGTCCGCGACCCGTCCCGGCGCCGCGCCCGGCGTCGAGAGCTCGCGGGGCGGCGTCCCGGTGGCCAGGGGATCAGCTCCTGAGGAGGCGGCCCCCGCGGGTGGCGCGGGCGGCTCGGGTCGTGCGCCGGCCGGGTCGGGAGTTCCCGTATCGACGGCGGCGGGTCCGGCGGAGGTGTCCAGCGGTTCCACGTCGCCGGCCACGGCGGCGAGTGCCGTGCCGTCGGTCGCCGGGTCGGCGGGCGAGTCCGCCGTACCGCCGGGGGCGTCCGTGGGGCGGGCACGTGAGAGCGGCGCGGGGGAGCGTGAGAATCCGCCGGTGGTCGAGATCGTCACCCAGCGGGAGCCGGAGGACCGCACGGCGCCGCTCGCCTACGGCGCGTCGGATCATGGTTCCGACCGTTCCGCGGACCGGTGAGGGAGCCGTTTTCGGGGGAAACGGAGCACACGAGTGACAGTGGTGGGGGGCCTGCGGTCGTTCACCGGGCCGGGGAGGAGGATCGCCGTCCGTCGCCGGTTCGGCGCGGGTGGCGACCGGACCGGCGGGTCGTAGCGGGCGGCGCCGTGCTGTTCGCCCTCCTGCTGATGTTTGGCACCTGGATCGTGGTGCGAGGCCTGCTCGCGCAGTCCCATCTCGAGGCCGCCAGGGCGCAGATCTCCCGGCTGCAGGCCACTGTCGCGAACGGTGCGGTGCCCGAGGAGGCCGAACTGCGCCGGGCCATCGACGAGGTCGCCGCGCGCACGGAGGCGGCCCGGTCGCTGACGTCTGATCCGCTGTGGTCGCTGGCCGGGCACATCCCGTTCGCCGGCTGCCCGCTGCACTCCAGCGCGGCACTCGCCGCCGCGCTGGATGACGTGGCCACCGACGCGCTGCCGTCGGTCGCCGAGCTCGGCGACGGGCTGGCCCCGTCCAGCCTGCGGTCGGGGACGGCCGTGAACATCCGCGCGCTGGCCGCGGCGCGGGCGCCCGCCGAGCGGGCGCGTGAGGCCGTCGGCTCGTTCGACGCCGCGGCGCGGAGGGTCTCCGGGTGCGGCTGGCTCGGCGGTGCCCTTGGCCTCGACGAAGCCCGCGGGCAGGCGGTCGCCACTGCTTCCCGGTTGTATGGCGCGCTCGACACGCTGGTCCTGGGGGCCCGGCTGGGGCCGGGCATGCTCGGAGCGGACGGGCCCCGCCGCTACCTGCTGGTCGTGCAGAACCCGGCCGAGTCGCGGGCGAACGGCGGCATCATCGGCGGGTTCGGCGTGTTGACGGTCACCGACGGCCAACTGGAGCTCGACAACATCTCGGGTAACGGCAGCCTGCCCGGCGGACCGACGCAGGCCCGGCCGGCCACCGACCTGTCTCCGGAGTTCGAGGCGCGCTACGGCGGGTTCTGGCCCGCGCGCGTGTGGGCGAACGCCAACCTCACGCCCGACTACCCGACCGTGGGGCGGCTGTACTCCGGGCTCTACCGCGCCGGCGCGGGGACGGCGCTCGACGGGACGATCAGCCTCGACCCCACGGCGCTGTCCTATCTGCTGGCGGCCACCCGCCCGGCCGTCCTCCCCGACGGCCGTGTGATCCCGGCGAACGAGCTCGTGGAGCTGGTTGAGTCCCGGGTCTATCAGGAGATCGACGACGTCGCGGGGCGTGACGAGTTCTTCGCCATGGTCGGTGAGGCCGTCTACGAGGCGGTTATCTCGGACACGGGTGCCGCGGGCAGTACGGAGGACCTTCTCCGGGCGCTGGCTCGAGCCGCCCGCGAGGGTCGACTCCAGGTGTCAAGCAACCACGCCGATGAGGAGGAGGTAATTTCGTCGACCGCGCTGGGTGGGGCGCTGCTGGATGTGCCTGGCCCGTTTCTGGGGGTCGTCACGCAGAACGCGACGGCGAGCAAGCTCGACTACTGGTTGCGGCGCCGCACCACCTACCGCATGGAGCGCCAGCCCGATGGAACCGGACGCGCGATGATCACTGTTCGGCTGACGAACGTGGCGCCGGAGGGTCTGAGCGACTACGTCCGTAACCGCCAAGACGTCGACATCCCCGGCTGGAAAAACGAAGAGGCGCAGAACAACCTGTGGGTCTCCCTCTATACGGGGCGCGGGAGCTGGTTCGTCGACGCCCGCCTCGACGGCCAGCCGGTCGCGCTGACGTCGGGTGAGGAGCGTGGCCATCCCGTCCTGTCGACATATCTGACGGTCGATCGGGGGCAGACCCGGACGCTGCAGGTGCGCGTCCTCGAGCCCGCCGCTGGCCCGACACTCGCCGTTCGTACTCAGCCTCTGACGGTTCCCGAGCAGCTGGTGGTAGAGGGCCTGCCGACCACTTCGGTTTGGTCGCGCAGGGTCGCCAAGTAGGCGCGGAGCGTTCTAGACACGGATGGTGACTCTCTGTAGTCTCCCTGTAGTCAATCATCCGACTGCTTGAACGAATCATCCGCAGGGAGAGTGTCTGAATGAAGTTCCGAACTCTCGGCGTCGCGCTGGTGGCGGGCGGCGGGCTGGCGCTCGCCGCGCTGCCGGCTTCTCCAGCGGCGGCATTCGATGACAAGCCCGATCGCAAGCCGTACCCGCCGGTTCACTGCTCCGGACCCATCGGGGAGGGCACTGTC
The DNA here is from genome assembly GCF_900465275.1 of Parafrankia sp. Ea1.12. Classification (NCBI taxonomy): domain Bacteria; kingdom Bacillati; phylum Actinomycetota; class Actinomycetes; order Frankiales; family Frankiaceae; genus Parafrankia; species Parafrankia sp. Ea1.12. The sequence goes on from NZ_UBIZ01000288.1 coordinate 44,381, forward strand.
AGCAAGTCGGTCCTTTTGGTGGGCGAGGCCGCGGTGTTCAGCGGGTGCGGCTTCTGGCCGGGGTCGCGAGTGAATATCGAACTGAACGGCGTATACAAAACCACGACGCAGGCCAACGGGTCCGGTGCGTTCAGCGTACCGATCACCTTCCCCACGGCGGGCACGCAGACGCTCGCCGGTATCGGCCAGACCGCGCGCCACACGGCCGCCACATCGCCGGCGGGGATCCTCCCGGATCCGACCCTCTCCGACGAGCCGCTGGTCGAGGAGACCGACCCGGAGACCCTCGAGCCGGACCTGACCCTCTCCGACGAGTCGCTGGTCGAGGAGACCGACCCGGAGACCCTCGAGCCGGATCAGATCGCCTCGCCGGTTGCGGCCGACCCGTCGCAGCTCGGGCTCGCCTCTGAGCTCGCGCCGCCGCGGGGCCCACACAAGGACACCCGCATCGTCACCGCGACGGTGCTGGTCATCGGCCTCGGTCAGGGCGGTATCACTGGCCTGCCGTTCGACCCGGCCCTGGTCGGGAACTGGATCAGCCACGGGGGCGGCTGGGGCCTCGGCGATCACGACAGGGACGACTCGTGCTTCGGTGACGGCTTCGACAAGGACCGTGACCGTGTCGACGGAGCCAGAGACGACAAGTTCGACGAGCGCCGTGACGACAAGTTCGACGGCGAGCGCCGTGACGGACTCGCCGCTCCAGTGGCCACCCCGCTGGCCGACGGGTGGGACGACAAGGACGGGTGGAACGACAAGGATGACAGGCACCGCGACGGTGACTGCATCATCGCCGGTGGTGTGGTCGGTGTCGGTGGTGTCGGTGGTGTCGGCGCGGGTGCGGGAGCCGGCGGGGCCGGCGGGGCCGGTGGGGCGCTGCCCTTCACCGGTGTCGAGACCGGTGCCATGGCCTCCATCGCCGTCGCGCTGCTCGGCGGCGGTGTCCTGCTTCGGGTCGCCGCGCGTCGTCGCAGGCTCGCCGGCCGGGCGCAGGGCTGACCCGACGCACCGGGAGAGGTGATCCGGCACCACGTCTGAGAGGCACGGGCCGTCCGCGCGAACCTGGCGCGGGCGGCCCGTCGCCGTCCTCGGGGATCTGTCGGTGCGGCGGATCTACCAACCCCAACGGGTCGACGGGCGCCGACGGGCCCAACGGGTCGAGCGGCTCCAGCGGGTCGAGCCGGACCAGGGGGCCGACCCGCGCAGCGGGTCGAACGGGGCCAGCTCGGGTGGTGTCCGCCCGTCGACCAGTGCCTCAGCCACCAGCCGCCCGGTGATCGGGCCCAGGGTGATGCCCCACATCCCGTGGCCGCCAGCCACGTGCACCCGCGGTGAGGACGTCGGCCCGACGAGCGGCAGCCCGTCCGGCGTGCACGGGCGCGGGCCCACCCACTCCAGTGTCCGCGAGCGCAGGTCGACCCCGCGCAGCAGCTCGCCCGCGGCCGCGGCGATCGCGTCGACGCGGCGCGGGTCCGGCGCGGCGTCGGGACGGCGGAACTCCATCATCCCGGCGATCCGCAGGCCGTCCCCGATCGGGGTGCAGGCCACCCGGGAGGCCGGGAAGTAGATCGGCCCGGTGGGCGGCTTCTCCACCGCGGCGGTGAACGAGTAGCCGCGGCCGGCCTGCACCGTCGACCGCACCCCGTAACGGGCCGCCAGCCGGGGCAGCCAGGCGCCGGTCGCCAGCACCACCGCATCGAAGTGCACAGGTGGCTCGGTGTGGTCGGCCAGCGCGAGCACCACCCGGGAGCCCAGGTCGATGACCTTGTCGACGCCGACTCCCTCCCGGATGATCCCGCCGCGCTCGCGCACCGCGTCCGCCAGCGCGGCGACGAACCGGCCCGGGTCGCAGTAGCGCTGCCCGTGCACCTGGACGACGTGGGTGATCTGGTCGGAGAGCAGGGGAGCGAGGTCCCGCGCGGTCAGTGGATCAAGCGCGACCGCGTCCACCGGCTGGCCGCAGGCCCGGACGTCGTCGAGCTCGGCGAGCAGCGCGTCGGCGCCGCGCTGGTCGCGGTAGCAGGCCAGGAACGGGGCGGCGGCCCGGGTCGGCGCGGCCACCCCGCCGTCCGCGAGGTCGTCGAAGGCGTCCAGGCTGCGCCGGGTCAGCGGGGACAGCGCCCGCATCGCCGCCCGCCACCGGTCGTGCGTACTGTGCGCGACGAAGCCGGCGAGGAAGCGGCCGAGCGCCGGGTCGGCTGCCGGAGGCAGGTAGACGGGGCTGTCCGGCCGGAGCAGCATCCGCAGGCCATAGCGCAGCACGGCCGGTTCCGGCAGGGGCGTGGCCAGCCCCGGGGTGAGCCAGCCCGCGCTGCCCCAGGACGCGCCGGCCCCGCCCCAGACCGGACCGGGCGTCACCCGGTCGCGTTCGAGGACGGTGACGCCGACCCCGCGTTCCTGGAGGAACCAGGCCACACAGAGCCCGACCATGCCGCCGCCGACGACGGCCACGTGGTCGGGGCGTGGCCCTGCGGAGCGCGCCCTGGGGGCGGAGGAGATGACATGCGCGGGACGAGGGTCCACGACCGAAGATGTTCCCGCCCGTGGGCCGTTCAGCCCTCCGGCCGCCGAAACAGCCACCAACCGGGCACCTGCGGGCCACCCCGCCAGGTGGGCGGGGCGGCCGGCGTCGAGTGG
>NZ_UBIZ01000351.1:0-236 GCF_900465275.1 Parafrankia sp. Ea1.12
ACGAGGCGTCCGCCTCCAGCAGCGCGAGGACCTCCTCGCTGGGGTTACCGGCGCTGAGCAGGCCGCCCATGCCACCGCCGGGGCCGCCCTGCGTGCCGCCGGGAGCAGTGCCGCCCTGAGTAGTGCCTCCGGGGGCGGCGCCGCCCTGAGTAGTGCCTCCGGGGGCCGTCCCTCCGGGGGCCGTGCCGCCCGGAGCTGTACCTCCCGGAGCAGTGCCGCCGCCGGGGACCTGCGTC
>NZ_UBIZ01000291.1:0-244 GCF_900465275.1 Parafrankia sp. Ea1.12
TCGTTCGTCGACAACCCGGACGACCTTGACGCCTGGCGGGCCGCGGTACGCCCCGAGACGCGGGCCTTCTACGGCGAGACGATCGGCAACCCGCGCGGGGACGTCTTCGACACCGAGGGCGTCGCGGGGGTCGCGCACGAGGCCGGGATACCGCTGCTCGTCGACAACACGCTGGCCTCGCCCTACCTGGCCCGCCCGCTTGAGCATGGGGCTGACGTCGTGCTGCACTCGGCCACGAAGTTCA
>NZ_UBIZ01000292.1:0-371 GCF_900465275.1 Parafrankia sp. Ea1.12
ATACGCTCCGGCCGCGGCACCCGCCGGGCCCGCCAAGCCCGCGGTGCCCGCGGGGGCGCGCCCCGCGCTCTCGATCTCGACCGCCCGGATCTGCGGCGCCCAGCCCGGCCAGGCCGCCGGGACGGCGTACCGCTCCCAGCACAGGTCGGGCGGTGCAGGCCCGGAGGCCTCCAGGAACACCACGCTCACACCCACCCACGGTAGGCCGACCCCGGCGAATCTTCACCCGCACCGCGCTTCCCGACCTGGCCGCCCGACCGGGCGGATCGCTGCGGGTGCGGCAGGTTTCAGGTCGGGGGAGTGAAGGCGATCGCGGTGACGATCAGGCCCCGGCCCACCGCCCAGCGCCCGCTGAAACCGGTCAGCTCCCC
>NZ_UBIZ01000294.1:0-33708 GCF_900465275.1 Parafrankia sp. Ea1.12
TCGGAGGCGGGGTCGTCGGAGCTGTCAGCGGCGGGGCGGTCAGCGGCGGGGCTGGCTGGCGCGCGCCGGGCGCGGCGCCACGGGCGGCGGCCCGGAAGGCGGTCCGGCTTCTCCGGGTGGTCCGGGTTCTCGGCGTGGCCCGGACTGTCCGCGTGGTCTGGGATCTTCGCGCGGTCCGTGTCGGGCTCGGACGGGTAAGGCAGCGCGGTCGGGGCAGGCGTCACCGACGACGGCTGTTTTCTTGGCTCGTGGTGCTCGGCGTGCACGATCGTCTCCTCGGCGAGGGCGCAACGTCAGCGTCAGGCCATCTATTCTCGATGTTGAGTGGTACAGGTTCGAACACGTTACGTGACCAGAACCCGGAACCCCCACCCCGCTCCGCTACTCCGTGGTGGGCGCACAGTAGTCACTGAGCAATAGTCCCAGGATGGAGCCGCGACTATGGACGCGCGGCGCGTCACAACCGCATCGTAGAGTAGCCATCCCGGCCGATCGGGGTGTAAAGGCCCCGAGCCGCCCGCGACCTGCGGCCCACCCGGTCGGACCACTCGCTTCTCGCGGCCGTCGCGAACCGCGTCACAGCCGTGGCGAACCGCCGGTCAGCGGCCGGGAACACGCCCGGTACGGTCGGCCGGTGCCGTTTGCCGCGCCCGTCGCGACCGTGTGAACCCGGGCGCCGTCGGGCAGGCGATCGGCCTGTTCGCCGTCACCAACATCGACGACGTCCTGGTGCTGGCGCTGTTCTTCGCCCGCGGCGCCGGTGACCGGCGCGCCGTGCCGCGGATCGTCGCCGGCCAGTACGTCGGGTTCGTCGGAATCGTCGCCGTCGCCGTCGCCGCCGCGTCCGGAGCGGCGCTCCTGCCCGAGTCCGCGATCGCCTACCTCGGCCTGCTCCCGCTCGCCCTGGGCCTACGCGCGGCCCGGCGGTCCCTGGCGGAACGCGGCGACCGCGCGGCCGCGACTACCGGAGATCCCGCCGGGCCCGGCCCCGACCCCGACGACGAAGCCGGGAGTGAGGAGCAGGACAGGGACGCTTCGCGCAGGGGGCCGGCCGCGCTCGAGGTCGCCGCGGTCACCTTCGCGAACGGCGGCGACAACCTCGGCGTGTACGTCCCGGTCTTCACCGCGGTCGGCGCGGGCGGGACGGCCGTCCACGCGGTGGTCTTCCTCGTGCTGGTGGCCGTCTGGTGCGCGGCCGGCTGGTTCCTTGCCACGAGGCCGCCGGTCGCCCGCGCGCTGAGCCGCTGGGGGCACGTGCTGCTGCCGCTGGCCCTGGTTGCCATCGGCCTGACGATCCTCGTCGAGGGCGGGGCCTTCGGTCTCTGACCGAAGCCCACCCCGCGACGGAAGCCCGCGCTGCGGCAGGAGCGCACCCCCGGGCGGGAGCACGCCGCCCGGCCTCAGGTGCCGGCGCCGTCCAGGGGGCGCTTGGTCAGTGGACGGCCGGTCGAGCCCTCGGTGAAGCCCGTGAACCGGCGGGTCACGCCCCGGGGGTCGGACGTGTCGGTCATCCGCGGGCCCCAGGCGACCATCCCGCCGTCGACCCGGATCGCCTCCCCGGTCAGGAAGACGCTGTCCGGACCGGCGAGGAAGAGCACGATGCCGGCGATGTCCTCGGGCCGGCCCAGGTCGGGCCAGGGCTGGAAGGTCGCCATCCGGGCCCGGATCGCCGCCTCGTCACGTCCCATCACCAGCGGCGTGTCGACGAGGCCGGGGCAGATCGCGTTGACCCGGATGCGGTGGGCCGCCAGTTCCACGGCCGCGTTGCAGGTGAAGTTGATGACCGCGGCCTTCGCCGCGGAGTACGCGGTCGGGCCGCCGCCGCCGCCGACTCCGGCGACCGAGGAGTTGTTGATGATCGACCCGCCGCCACCCTGGGCGATCATCGCCCGGGCGGCGTGCTTCGTCCCGAGGAACATCCCACGGCTGATCACGCCGAAGGTGCGGTCCCAGTCGGCGACGTCGATGTCGGTGAGCGGGCCGAACGCCCCGCCGACCCCGGCGTTGTTGAACATGACGTCGAGGCGCCCGAACCGCTCGACGGCCGCGGCGACGAGCGCGGCGACCTCCGCCTCGTCGGCCACGTCCGCCCGCTCGAAATGGAGCCGGGCGGGGTCGGCGACCTCGTCGAGCAGCCGCTGGGCGGTCGCGTCGTTCACATCGCCGAAGACCACACGCGCGCCGGCGGCGAGGAAGCGCAGGACACTCGCGCGGCCGATCCCGCTGGCGCCGCCGGTGACCACGACGACGCGGTCCTCCAACAAGTCGGGCATGACCGGTAACGTACCGCCGGATCACACCGCCGGTCCCCGTCCCGGAAGACTTCGGGCAGGTCAGCGGCCACGATGATCCACCTTCCCGGGCTCGGTCGGGTGCGGCATGCTGTGCACCGGCGGCGCGGCGTGCTGGTCGACGGCCGAGCGCACCCGGTCGAGGGCGGACCGGTACTCGGCGACCAGGGCGTCCTCGGTCGCGTAGTCGAACCGGTCGGTGAACGACGGGCTGGTGCTGACGTCGAAGCCGGGTCGCTCGGCGTACCACGCCAGGAGCTCCTCGACCGCCTGGACCGTGTCGATCACCGCCTCGCAGCCGAGCTCGCGGCGCGCCTTCTCGGTGCTCAGGACGCAGTGCTCCGTCGTCGTGCCCGCCAGCGGCAGCAGCGTCGTCGTGGCCTCGACGGCGATCTCCCTCGGCAGCGCCACCACCTCGAGATCCGCGCCCATCAGGCGGACGATCAGCTCGACCCACTGCCGCAGCGACCAGTCGGTGGGATCACCGGCGTTGTAGATCTGACCGGCGGCGGCCTGCGGGCGGTCGACCGCGGCGAGCACGAACGCCGCCGCGTTGCGCGCCGCGCAGCGGGTGTGGATCTGGGATCCGCCGTCCGGAAGGATGATGTACGGACGCCCGTCGCGCACGCGCCGCACGATCGACCACTCGGCCGGCCGGGCGTTGTTCGGCCCGTAGAGCATCGGGAAACGGAAGAGCGTGGCGCCCGGGTGGTGCGCGAACGCCGCCTCCTCCGCGTCGACGAGCCGCCGGGAGAACCGGACGGCCGGGTCGTCGGACCGCTCCTGGACGACAGGGTGCTCCTCGGTCACCGGGATCGGCAGCCGGTGCCTCCCGTCACCCGGGAAGAACCCCTGGTAGATCGGCACGCCGCCGATGCCGACGAACTGGCCGCACCGCCCGGCGAGCGCCGGCGACAGGTGCCGCATCCGCCCGTACATGGCCAGGACGACGTCGAACTCCCGTAAGCCGAGCGCCTCGTCGATCGACTCCCGGAAATGCGGATCGCCGTGGATGTGCTCGACGTCGGCGAGCTCCGGCGGCTCGTGGGCTCCCCGGTGGAAGATCGTGACGTCGTGCCCCCTACCGAGCAGGCCTCGCACGATGTGCGGCCCGGTCGGCCCGGTTCCGCCGACTACCAGCACCTTCATGGCTACGCCCCTCCCACCCGGCCGGGGCGCTCCCGCTGGCCGGGTTCACGAAGAAGGCGGACGTCTGACCGGCCGTGCCGGGCGCCCGCCGCCCAGGTCGCCGCCGAGCCCCGCCAGGCAGAACGCCCAGAGATGATCGGCGATCACCTCTGCGGGCTCGGGAGCAGCCGCGAAGGCGTAGTGATGGTAGACGGACATGACGAGCCGGGCGACCAGTGCCGCGTCGCGCTCGACGTCCTGCGGGGCCAGCAGGCCGGCGTCGCGCGCCGCACGGATCTCTCGTGCCACGAGGTCGGCGAAGGGCTGCGTGGCCTGCGCCATCTCCTCCGGGTAGAGCTGGTGCAGGCGCCAGTGCTCCGCGGTGATGAAACGGGGCCCGGTGCTCTCGTCCCCGCTGGCGTCGAGCGAGCCGAGCACCGAGAGGATGTGGCGGCGCAGGCGGGCGACCGGGTCCGGCAGGTCGCGGGCGTCCTGCTCGTAGCGCACGGCCTGATCGGTCACCATCTCCTCGATGACCGCCATGAGGAGCTGGTCCTTGCCCTCGAAGTGGCGGTAGAAGGTCTGCATCGCGACACCGGCCTCCTTCACGAGCTCCTGCGTCGTGAAGGATGTGCCCTTCTGCGCGATCAGCCGCTTGGCCGCGGCGACGATGACCTTCATCTGGCGCATGCTGCGCGATCTCGACCGTTGCACGGACGGCGACCGGTCGGCGGCACGCTCAGCCCAGGACACGACCGAAACGTTACCCGGGTTCACCTCGACGGCTTGTTCAGCTCCCGCGCCGGCCGACACCGACCTGGCCGCGGCGGCTACGTTCCGCAGCTCGGCGGCACCCGACTCGTCGTCTTTCACAGAAACGGCTTCTCGTTCTCTCGTGTCTCGTTCCGACCACCGGGGTCAGGCCGGCGGCGTGCCCGGACGTCCTGGTACGCGGGCGTCCGGGCGCCCTCGGAGTCGGCTGGATCAGCCGTCGTCCTTGGTGAACCCACCGCTGGCCGCCATGGCCTCGAAATGGTCGATCAGCTGCTGGAGCGCGGCGGCGGGATTGAGCTCGAGCACCTCGCTCGGCTCCTCATAGATGAGGACATGACCGGCTGGGAAGAAATACGCCTCGCCGGCCACCGCGACCTCGTCCGGCCAGTCGGTACCCGGGTACACGCAGCGAAGCCTGCCGCTGAACATGTAACCGTAGTGGGGGCACTGACAGACACCGCCGGGCAGACCGATGTAGCCCTTGGTGCAGTCGAGCGGCCCGGTGGCCGTGTACCCGACTTCCATGTCCCCCCACTGGGCGGAGCGGAACCCCGTCAGGGGCCAGCGTCCGCCGCCACCCACGGGTAATTCACTCGGCTTGCTCACCGGCATGCTTCCTCCTCAGCCCTGTCGCCACACAGCCCCGTCACCGCAGCCGTGGCACCCGCCAACTGTAGAACCCCACTCTCGCTCTTGGGAACAGGATCGTGCACTGATCAGCAGAATCCCAACACCCACCGACGCATCCTGCGGGCTCACGACCCCTGTGTGGTCATGGCCTTCGGCCGCCGGCAGCCACCGCCGTGCCTGCCGGCTCGCCCATGATGTGTGGATGCCCGACGACAGTTCCGCGCCACCGCTGCCGGAGGCGATGACCGCCGAACAGGTCCGCCGCTGGGACGAGGTCCTCGACCGGATCCGTGTACTGCTGCCGGCCGGCGCGGCACGCGTGCTGGTCGAGGGTGCCGACGGCCGGAGGGTCGCCGCGGTCGCCGACCGGCTGGCCGCGGCGGTGCGCGGGGCCGGCCGGCCGTGCGTCCGGCCGGCGGCCCTCGAGACGACAGCCCCCAAGACGACAGCCCCCGAGACGACGACGGCCGCGCGGCCCGGCGAGACGGTACTGCTCGCGCACAGCTCCGGCCGGCCCGCCGACCGCACGTCGACAGCCTGGGACCTGGTCGTCGAGCTGCGCACCCGCACTGGCCGCGACGACGATCCCGATCGGCCCGCGGACGTCGTCGTCGACCTGCACGATCCGGCGTGGCCGGTGATCCGCCGGGTCGCGGAGCGGCTCACGGCCGACGACGGCTGGCACGTCACCGAGAGCCGGGCGTTCTTCGCCGTACGCGCCGCCACCTGGGACACCCGCTTCGGCGACGACACTCCCGCCTACACCGCGGCGGTGGCCGAGCTGGGCCTGCCGACGGGGGCGACCGTCCTCGACGTCGGCTGCGGCACCGGCCGGGCGCTGCCCGTGCTGCGCGCGGCCGTCGGCCCGGCCGGCACGGTGCTCGGGCTGGACGTCACCCCCGAGATGCTCGCCGTGGCTCGGGAACACGGCCGGGCGGGGCATGCCGATCTCCTCCTCGGCGACGCCCGCCGCCTGCCCGTGCGGACCGGCGCGGTTGACGCGGTGTTCGCCGCCGGGCTGGTCACCCACCTCCCCGACCTGCCGGCCGGGCTTGCCGAGCTGGCCCGGGTCAGCCGCCCCGGCGGCCGACTGGCGATCTTCCATCCGTCTGGCCGGGCGGCGCTCGCCGCCCGGCACGGGCGCGTGCTGCGCCCCGACGAGCCGCTGGCGGCGGACCGGCTCGGCCCCATGCTCGCCGGCTCCGGCTGGCGGCTCGACGGCTACGACGACCCGCCGCACCGCTTCCTCGCACTGGCCTCCCGCCGCTGACACCAGCCACGCACCGCCGCTGACACCGGCGGTGCAGGCAGGTGTCACGGGCGCGCGCGGACGTCGGCTTCGTGACGTAGCGACGCTTGCGTCGCGGATACGACACACCCAGCCACATGGGGATGTCACAGTCGGCCAGTCCGCTGTCGTCGCAGACGTGAAAGCGCGCGGCGCACCGTGGCGCCCGCCAGCCGGCCGCACCGGCCACGCACCAAGGAGGAAAGATGTCCGGGTTCCTGCACCGGGTGGGATGGCTGGCCGCCGGCCGGCCCTGGCGGGTGATCGGCGCGTGGGTTGCCGCGCTCGTGGTGGCGACCGCGCTCGCCATGGCCTGGGGCGGCGAGCCCCACGACGACTACGACGCCCCGGGCACCGCGTCGCAGCGGGGCACCGACCTGCTCCGCGCCGAGTTCCCGGTGCTCGCCGAGGCCCAGGCACGGGTCGTGCTGCACACCGCCGACGGCAGCCGGCTCGCCCCGGAGGTCATCACGGCCGTCTCCGCCCGGCTCGCAGAGGTGCCGGACGTCATCCTCGTCAGCCCGCCGCGGCCCTCCGCGGACGGCGACACGGCGCTCATCAACGTGCAGTACGACCGGCCGGTCACCGACCTGGGCGGCACCGACGCGGTCGACGACCTCATCGAGGCGACCAGGCCGGCCGCGGACGCGGGCGTCACCGCCGAGTTCGGCGGTCAGGTCGCCGAGAACATCCAGGAGGTCAACGGCCGGGCCGAGGCGGTCGGCGTCGGCTTCGCCCTGGTCATCCTGCTGGTCGCCTTCGGTTCGATCGTCGCGGCCGGGGTGCCGCTGGCGGTGGCGCTCATCGGCCTGGGCATCGGCAGCGCCGGCATCACCCTCATCGCGGCCGGCACCAACGTCAGCACCATCGCGCCGACGCTCGCCTCGATGATCGGCATCGGGGTCGGCATCGACTACGCCCTCCTGCTGATCACCCGGCACGTCGAGGGCCTGCGGGCCGGCCTGACCGTCCGGGAGGCCGCCGCCCGCGCCAACGGCACCGCCGGGGTGTCGGTGCTGTTCGCCGGGGTGACCGTCGTGCTCTCCCTGATGGGGCTGCGGCTGGTCGGGCTGAACACCTATGTGACCACCGGCTTCACCACCGCGGCCGTGGTCGTCACCGTGGTCGTCACCGCGCTCACCCTCGTCCCCGCTCTGTGCGGGCTGGCCGGGACGCGACTGCTGGGCCGCCGGGGCCGCGCCGCGCTCACGGCCGGCGTCGGGAAGGCCAGCGTCGCGGCGGCCGGCTCCCCGGCCCGGCAGACGCTCACCGCCGCCTGGGCCGGCCGGATCGGACGCCGGCCTCTCCCGTGGGCGCTGGGTGCTCTCCTGCTCCTGCTGCTGCTCGCGGCACCCGTCCTCGGGATGCGCACCTGGCCGCAGGACGCCGGCAGTCAGCCGGAGTCCACCTACCAGCGGCGCGCCTACGACCTGGTCGCCGCCGAGTACGGCCCCGGCGCGAACGGCCCGCTGATGCTCGCGGTGGACCTGCGCAGAGTCCCCGCCGCCGACCTCCCCGCGCTCGTGACCCGCATCAGGGCGACGCCCGACGTCGCGGCCGTCGCCCCGCCGGTGACCGCGCCGAGCGGGAACGCCGCGGTGGTCTTCGTGACGCCCGCCGTCGCACCGAGCGACAAGCGTGCCGCCGACCTGGTCCGCCACCTGCGCGCCGACGTCCTGCCACCGGGCATCGAGATCACCGGCATGACCGCGGTCTTCACCGACCTGTCCGGTCTGCTGTCCGACCGGCTGTGGTGGGTGGTCGGCTTCGTCGTCGGCGTGTCCCTGCTGCTGCTGACGGTCGTGTTCCGCTCACCGGTGGTCGCGCTGAAGGCCGCGGTCATGAACATGCTCTCGATCGCCGCCGCCTACGGCGTGGTGACCGCCGTGTTCCAGTGGGGCTGGGGCGCCGAGCTGCTCGGCCTGCCGCACAGCGTGCCGATGTCGAGCTGGCTGCCCGTGCTCATGTTCACCGTGCTGTTCGGGCTGAGCATGGACTACGAGGTCTTTCTGCTCTCCCGCATCCGGGAGGACTACCTGACCACCGGTGACCCGCACGGCAGCGTCGTGCGCGGCCTCGCCGCCACCGGCCGGGTCATCAGCTCCGCCGCCCTGATCATGATCGCGGTCTTCGCCGGCTTCGCCCTCGACCCGGACGTCACGGTGAAGATGGTCGGCGTCGGGATGGCCGTCGCCGTGCTGGTCGACGCGACCATCATCCGCATGATCCTGGTGCCCGCCACCATGGGCCTGCTCGGCCGCGCGAACTGGTGGCTCCCCGGCTGGCTCGACCGCATCATGCCCCACGTGGACGTCCACGGCACCGAACCGGCCACCATCCCGACCGCCCCGACCCGCCCCGACCGCCCCGACCGCCGAACCATCGGCCGTTCCGACCGCCGACGCGGGACTGCCGGGCGACGTGCTGCCTGACGTGGCGGACCAGACAAGCGGTTCCGACAAGCCCGCGTCCGTGGGCTGATCCCGAAGCCGGCACAGAACCGGAGCACCGCCGGGCCCGATCGGTGGTGCTCAGGTCCGCGTGCGGGGCCGGGCAACAGATCAGCCGCGCGGTGTTCTCGGTCAAGCCTTGAAATACCTCGTTAGAACGAGAATCAAGGTACCGTCCGGCGGAATATTGTCACCCCTGTTGAACCTGACCTCGATATTCTTTTCATCATGACTCCGTAATGCCGCCTCCAGCTCCCGAGCAAAACCTTCACCACCTTCCTCGTAAAGAATAACCGTGTGACCGAATGCCACCGCCGCCCTGTAGTTCCCCGTCCTGCGCACAACGAAATTCGCCGCCTGAACCAGAGGGGCCGATTTCGCCGCCAAATCGTCCGTCGGGGAATTGTTGAGAATAGTCACCTCGGGGCGGAGCGGCAGGTTCGGAGCAGTGCTGGGCGACGAGGTTGGCGAGGCGGACTCCGTCCGCGCGGGCTCAGCGGGGGGCTGCGAGGCGGGATCGGTCGAGGTGGGGCTCGCCGAGGCGGAGGGCGTGGCGGTCGCCGTCCGAGTGGAAGGTGCGGAGGTTCGGGGGGGCGTCGGGATGTCCGGCGCGCTGGGAACGGCGACCGGGCCGCCGCCGGCTGGGCCGCTGCCGGGGTCCTGGTGGTCCACCAGTGCGACGATGAGAATCGCGGCGATCAGGGTGACGGCGACGATCGCCGACGACACCGCGACGTCGTGGCTGTCGAGGCCGAATCCACGGCCGTTGCGCCGTCCGAAGGAGAATTTCCGCATGGTTGCCTGCCTTTGCAGGTGGCGGTGCCGGCTACTGGGCCCAGCGCAGCTGCAGCGCGGCGCTGAGATTGTCGATGTCGACCGAGGTGTCGAGCCGTTCGAGAATTTCGGCGAAGGCCTCCGCCACCAGGTCGGTGAGCCCGGCCGTGCCCACCTGGGTCCGAACTCGCCAGGCCAGCCCGTCAATGGTCTCCTGGGCGGCGGCCGACCGGTCCGCCCGGGATTCCGCTCCCCCGCCGTCCATTTCCCCGCCAGCCGAGGCCCCGCCGCCGACCGGGCCGGCGGCCGCCATCGCGCGGGTGACCAGCGTGCGCAGCCTGGTGACCGCGGGCTGCACCCGTATGTCGCCCGGCCCGCCGCCGAGCACACCCGTCGACAGCGCGGACAGTGCGTCGACGACGAGATCGGCCGCCCGCGCCCGGTCGCCGTCCCAGACGTCCGCGAGCTCCGCGCGCAGCCGCGCCAGAACCTCGCCGGCCGCCACGGCGATCCGTTCCAGGACTGTCGGGTCGACATCCGGGGCGACGATCGGCGGGCCGACGGCGAACCCCGGGATCGGCATCCTCAGCTGGGAGAACAGCGAACCGCGCAGGCTCGCCAGGCTGGATTCGTCGCGCCATGCTCCGTCACGGACGGCGTCCAGCAGCGCCCACAGCACCCCGGCGGGCGGGTCGGCCGCCGTCTCGGCCAGCTCCGCGATCCGGCCCTGGGCGGCGTAGACCGAGTTGATCAGATGGATCTCGTACTGCTGGAGGCTTGCCGGGAGGTCCATCGTCGGCCGGGAGGCTCGGCTGACCAGGCTGTCGAGCGCGCGGCGGAGCTCGGCCCGGTCGGTGGCCACCCCGGCCGGGGTGGTGAGCGCCTCGGTCAGCTCGTCCAGGATCGGGTCGGGCCTGGTCCGGGCGGTGGGCAGGCATTCGAGCAGCGCGGGCACGCACAGCGGCCGCTTGCGTACCGGCCGGTCCACCGTCGCGGCGACGCCGCGCTGGAAGACCGCCCGGCCGGCCAGGTTCGGGAAGATCGTGACCAGGACGGCGTGCAGCGCGAGGCTCTCCTCGGCGGACAGCCACTGGCGGCGCTTCATCGCCGAGACCAGCGCGTCCAGCGTGTGGGTCTCGGCCGGCAGGTCGGGCCGGTCGTCGAAGGCGCAGACCGCGAGCCGGAACACCGCCTCGGCCGCCGACCACGGGTCCGCACCGGCCGGACCGGGCCCGCGTGGGCCGGGGCCCGGGGCGCCTCTGGTGTCGTCCCCACCCAGATCGTCGTCCCGGCCGAGGTCGTCGGGCTGGCCGGGGTCGTCGGGCTGGCCGGGGTCGTCGGAGCCGGTGGCCTCGAAAGCGGCGCCGGCGAACGCTCTTTCGGCACCGAAGCCGGCGGAGCCCGCGGAATCGACAGGTGAGCTGGACAGCGGACTACCTCCGCCCGCCGACGCCGCTCACCCGCGGGCCCGCTGCCGCGCCGAGCGCGACGCCGACCGAGGCGAGGGCGAGGATCAACGAGGTCACGCCACTCGACAGCAACGGCGCGGTGAGGCCGAACCGATGGTTGGTCAGCAGAGCCACGAGGGGCAGGGCCAGCCCGGCGACGAGCATGGCCACCAGTCCGGCCGCCAGCACCTGGACCGAGGAGGGACGGGCCGCCAGCACCAGCCGCACCAGCAGCCAGCCGAAGGCGGCGACGAGGAGGCAGCCCAGGACGGCGAAGAAGTGCCCGTACTGGCCAACGAGCGTCGCGACCGGGAGCTCCTGGTCGACCCAGCTCCGGTGCTTGCCGAGTGACGCACTGTCCCAGATCCTGCTGTCCCAGACGGGTTCCGCCCGCTTCTCCAGGTGGCTGTCGCGCCACGCCCTGTCCGCCTTCCCGGCGGCAAGCCAGCACCACACCGTTCCCACGGCCATGGCCACCACCGCGGTGAGCCCCGCCGAGAACCAGAAGCGCCGGGCCGCCAGCATCGCCACGACTCCGGCGGCCAGGATCGCGGCCGAGCCCGGCTCCCAGGTCACGAACAGCAGGCCGATCGGGGTGGTCGCGGCCAGGACCGACCGCCGGAACTGCTCGTCCAACGTGACCTCGCCGTCGTTCCCGGCCGGATCACCGGCCAGCAGCACCACGGCTCCCAGCCCGAGCAGGAGGTAGCGCAGGAGCTCGGTCAGTTGGGCACCGAGCGTCTCATCGACGGGCCCGAACCCGGCGATGAGACCTGCCAGCAGGGCGACCGCGGTAGCCAGGACAGGCGCCGTCCTCGGCGGCGGGACCAGCGCGCGGGGGTCGTCACCGTGCAGCCGGGCCCAGCGGCCGGCCACCGCCATCGCCGCCACGGCGAGCCCGCCGAACAGCAGGGACGGGGACTCCCACAGGAACCGGGACTGGTTCAGGAAGCTCACGGTCAGGACGGCGGCCAGTGCCACCCCGGTGGCCAGTGCCCGCTCGTCGGGGTTGAGTTCGTGCACGGTCAGCACCAGCAGCGCGCCGAGCAGCCCGGCGAAGGCGACCGCCGCGAGCCCGCGCCCGAAGCCGGCGTCGAAGTCGTGGTGCTGCGCCTGGACGTCCCACAGGGTGAGCAGCATCGGCACGGCCGCTCCGGCCACGACCCACGGCAGCGGGAACCGGGCGGATTCGGGCTCCGTGTCGGGGGCCGGTTTCCCGGCGTCCCGGGACCGGGTGTCGAGGGCGGGCTTGGTCGCAGTCACCGCCACAGCGCCGCCAGGCCGGTGATCAGGCAAGCCGCCAGAAGGGCGAGGGCGTACCTGTATTCGCGCCAGCCACCGAGCAGGCCGTACCTACCGCCGATGGAGGAGTCAGCCTCGTCGGAGCCGGTGGATTCGGCTTCGTCGCCGGAGGTGAGCTCGATCCGCTGGTCCAGCAGGCCCGCGACCTTCAGGGAGTGCCCGGCGGAGTCGGGCCAGGCCTTTGGCAGCGTCTCGGCGAACCAGGCGGACACCGGCGACAGCTCGTCTCCGATCTTCGCGTTCGCCAGCTCGTTTATGAGACCCGCGAAGACCTCGTACGGCGAGCCGACCGAGGCCTCGGACGCCGACACGCTGGCCGCGGCCGGTTCGTCCGCGTCCCGTGGGTCCGGCTGGACGGCCGGCTCACGCGGCTCGGTCTGGGCGGCCCGCTCCACCACGTGAAGCAGCTGGGCCCGGAGCGTCTCAACGGCCCCGACGAACTCGTCGCTCAGCATGTTCTGGGCGCCCGGCGCCTCGGTCAGCGCGGCCGTCAGCTCATGCACGAGCTGGTCTGCCGGCAGCCACGAGTCCCGGTCGAGGAGGTGGTCCGTGCGGCTGACGAGATCCGTCCCGATCCTGTCCTGCAGCCGGCGCACCGCCGCCGTCTGGTCCGGCGCCTGCGCGAGCGCGTCGACCCGGGGACTCTCCAGGGGCAACCCGTCGTTCTCGGAGCCGGCCAACCGCCGGACGACCCGCCGAAGCGGGAGAGCGTTCTCCGCGGGCAGCCAGGCCGCGGTCGCCGGCAGGCTCGCGGTCGTCAGCAGGCCGTCACGCACGGAAAGCCCGGGGACGACCGCGGTGGCCCACCGCACGAGTCCGAGGAGATGGTCGGCAAATGCCTGGTGAACGCGCTCCTGTTCGCTGACGGCAGGCGGGCCGGGGTCGGTGTGGCTGATGGGGGCGTCCTCAGCCTGCTCCGTCAGCGCTCGGGCAACCGCCAGGTCCGGCCGCCACGGACGCGCGCGGTCGGCGTGGCGGGGTGCCAGCTCGGACGACGGCTCTTTCGGCCGCCTGTCCTCGCCGGCATGCTCGGGCGCCGTCGGGACATGTACGAGTAGAAGAAGCGCGTCGCGCGTCTCCGCGAGCAGCAGGGCGTTTCCCGATTCGAGTTCCAGCACCCCGGCCAGGCAGTCGACGACATCCACGGAGGCGGGGACCGCGGTGGCGTCCGGGCTGGCCAGGCGGGCCAGCGCGTCGACGGCCGACGGCCGAACGCGTCGCAGGCCGGGGTCCGTCATCTCCTCGTAGGGTTCCCTGGCGGCACGTGGAGCCAGCCCGGGCATCACCCGCATCAGGAACTTCCGAACATGGTTGCGCTCCACCGGCGTCAGCCACTGGCGGCTGCGCAACGCCCGGACGAACGCGTCGACCGTGTGCGTCGTCTCCCCGACCAGGCCGTTGTGCAGGTTGGCGATCGCCCGGCGCAGCGTGTCCTCGGCGTGCCGCGTCTGCTCGGCGGCGGCGGCGGTGGGCCCGGCCACCGGCACGGCTGTCGGCGCGGCCGCCGACGCGGAGAAGGCCTCAGGTACCCGCGGCCCGTCGCCCGGTCGGGGCTCGCCCCAGGCGTCCTCCGGACGCCCGTCGCCAGCCTGGGCCTCCGCGTGCCTCCATCGCTGCCCGGGTGGCTCTCCGAGGGGTGCGACCTGACGGGAAGCAGCCGGGATCGTCGGCTCGGTCGGCAGGATGACCGGCTGGCTCCGCGGCGGGCCGCCCTTCCGGATCGCCCAGTCCTCCACCGCCCCGGCCCAGTTCTCCGGCTGCCGCAGCAGGCTGTCGTTCAGCCGAGGAAAATGCGCCAGCTCGCGCTGCAGGTATGCCCAGACCACAGTTCTGGCGATGTACTCGAACGGACCGTCCCCGGCGGCGCCGTCGCGCACGTACGGCTGATGGTCCTCACGCAGTCCGGGAGCAAGGAAGACATACGCGACCGGCCGGGTGAGGCCACGCTCCGGCTGCACGAAGTCCGGCATGAACAGAACCTGCGGATCGCGCTGATGGGCACCGACGCGCGGGTAGGTGGCCTCGAACGTCGAGTACGTCAGCCGGTCACGGCCGTCGCCGATCTGCCGCAGCAGCTCCGTGAGGACCAGGACGAGCGCCGCCGCCGCGGGCTCGTCCGCGCCGACCGGCACGAGCTGCCGTCGCCCGCCGAAGACGGGTGCGCCGCCCACGAACTCGGCTCGCAGCTTCAGTACCGCCGCGAGCAGGGCCGCCAGCGGGTTCACCAGGAAGATGTTCCCGCGCCCGGACACCGGTGAGGTCAGCTCCAGGGCGTCCGCCAGGACCGCCTCCTGCAGCCGGACGACGTTCGCACCAATGTAGGCCGTGAGGTCCGGCCGCGCGATCAACGCCACCCCGCTCTGGTCAGGGTCGGTCAGCTGCCGGCCCACGGGCCAGTGCGCCAGCCGCGCCGCCCCCCATCCGGTGAGGTCCTCGGCGGAGCCGACCAGAACGCTCACCCGCATGTCCCGCCGGGAGTCCGAGCCGGTCTGCTGGCGCAGGACCACGGCGCCCTGCTGGTCGTCGCGCAGGTAGACCCGTGAGGTGGACGGCTGCCGGACGTGGTTGGCGCGGTTGATGTTCTGCCAGCCGCCCAGCCACTGCGACCACCAGCCGCGATCCGGCGGGTTCTCGATCGAGCTGGCGACGAGGACGAAACCGTCGCGCTCGTTCGCGAACGCGTACTCGTTCTGGTCGATGCGGCCCATCAGGTCCCGACCTCCTTGGCGGCGTCCTCCCCGAGCAGGCCGGACATCGCGAAGATGGCCGCGAGCGGGTCGAGCACCCGCCTGGGCCGGACACCGCGCGGGAAGACCTTGTCGAACGTGTCGCCGCGGTCGTCCGTGACCGCCTTCGAGCCGGTCGCGGACACGAAGTGCAGCGTGGCCCGGCGGAACGTCTCGAACGGGCGCAGCCAGGCTCGGGCTCCCCGGGCGTACAGGAACGCGTACGCGTCGCGGCTTTCGTCCCGGATCTCGGTGGGTTCGGCCCGGCCGTCGAGGTAGGCCGACAGACTGGGCCGGCGGTACCAGCGGGCCGCCGGCTGCTCGAAGCGGTAGAGGTCGGACTTGCTGACGGCCAGCGCCACCGGCAGCCGGTCGGTCAGGCCGGGCTGGGCCCGCAGCCGGGCCATCACCGTCTCGAACGTGGCGTCACCGTCGGACGGGGCGTTCTGGCGCAGCGCGTACTCCGGGTCGACCACGAAGATCAGCGCGTCGAGCGCGAGGACGAACCGCATCGACCGGGTCCGCGCCACCAGGTCGTCGCCGGCGACGTCGAAGAACGCCACCGCGCGCTGCCGGCGGCCGTCGCTCACCACGAGCGCGTCGGTGAAGGTGACCATGGCGTCCGACTGCACCCTGGCGGTGTGCTCGATCGCCCGCCCCTCGTCGACCAGGGACGCGACGTACTGCCGCCAGTACGCCCGGTGCGCCTCCTCGTCGACGGGCACCGCGGTGAAGCCCAGAGGACCGAGGCCGCCCCGCTCGATCTCGCTGACGATCGCGGCCAGCAGGTGCGACTTGCCCGACTCCGTGCGCCCGATGAAACCGATCACCAGCGGCGGCCCGTAGCTGGCGTAGGAGATCGGCAGGTAGTGCCGCTCGGCCATGTCCGCGGACGGGTTCGGGCAGCGCCGGTAGGCGCCGATCATCTCGTCGTTCCGCTTGACCGGGTCGCCCACGCCGGAGAGGTCCAGCGGGACGTAGGCGCCGTCCCGGAAGGTGAACAGGTCCGTCTCGTCCCAGTCGAAGACGTCCAGGCAGATCGGGCAGCGCACCTCGGTCGGTCCCAGTGGGATGGTCACCGTGCTCATCGCCTTCCGCGGTCCGCGCCGCCGGTCGTAGGACGCGGCGTCGGCTCGTCGTCGCCGGTCCCCCGCCGCCGCACGATCGCGTCGAAGCTGCGCAGTCCCTCGACGAACCGGGCGTCGCCGCCCGACCTGGCGCGCCGGGTGCCGGCCGCCCGGTCGACGTCCCGGCCGAGGGCGGCCAGCACCTCGGCGGCCGGTGGGCGCAGGTCCGGATCGTGGTCGACCATCCGGCCGAGCGGGCCGTCCGATCCCAGCAGCCGCTCGGCCCCACCGCGGCGCGTCGAGGCCCGGCCGGACCGGTCGGCGATCACCTCGTTGAGGACGCGGCCGACGCTGTAGACGTCCTCCTTCGTCGTGGCCGGCCCGTCGCCGTACACCGCCTCGGGTGCCGCCCACCGCGGGTCGGGCGCCGGGCCGCAGCGCTCACCGACGAGCACCGCGTGCCGGAAGTCGGTGATCTGGACGTGCCGGTCGTCGAACTGGACCGTCCGGGTGGTCAGCCAGCGGTGCACGACGCCGGCGGACTCCAGCAGGTCCAGCGCGCGCAGCAGGCTGGTCGGGAACTGCTCGACCTGGTCGAGCAGCAGCCGGCCGGCGAACCGCTCGACCGGCCGGCCGCGCTCGGCCAGCAGCACGAACGGCTCGCGGTCGGCGTCGTCGGGGTAGTAGCCGACCAGGTGGGACAGCTCCCGCGGGTAGTTCTCCTCGCCGAACGCGTCGACGAGGTGCAGGCCCATCTGGATCTCGTTGTCGACGGCGTCGATCCCGTCCGGCGCCCGCGAGGTCGCGGCGGAGTTGGCGGGTGCACGCCGCCCGGCGGCGTGCACCCGCTTCTGGACGTACTCGACCAGCCGGTCGGCATCGACGACCAGCCTGGTCCGGTAGAACGGGTCGGCCGCCGGGTCGTCCTCGGTGACCCGGGCCCGCATCGTCCGGCGGCGTCCATAGACGTCACGATACGCGATGGTCTCCTCGCGCAAGGTGTCGATCGGCTCGCCGCGGCTGGTCCGGTGCAGGTCGGTGTCGCCGCGGCCGGGGCGGGGGCTGGCATCCCACCAGTCGCCGCCGAGTCCTGATCCGCTCGGCGGGCTCATCGCCCCCCCTTGAGCACGGTCTCCACCGTGCCGGGGCGCATCCGCACCAGCCGCAGCACTCCGGCGACCTGGCCCCACTCCGGCCATTCCAGCTCGCCGAGCACCGCTGAGGGCAACGGGTCGAACCCCCACCCGCCGCCGGCGCCGGTACCGGGCCCGCGCGCCACCAGCGAGGGCTGCGCGGCCCGCGGCGCGAACCGCACGACGGCCGCCGAGCGGGCGTCGACGTCGAGCAGCTGCAGGTGCTCGGGCGCGCACAGCTGCATCAGCCCGCTGTCGGCGACGTCGGCGCGCAGCAGCACGCCGAGCCGGTCCGACTGCTGCCAGGCGGCGTCGACGAGCTCGCGCCGGTCCGTGTCGTCCGCGCGGAACGGCGGGGTCGCGTGGACGCCCATCCGTTCGAGGTGCCGGTTGTAGCGGTCGAGGCCGTGCCGGGTCTCGGAGACGACCCGCTCGCCCAGCGCGTCGAGCGCCTCCCGCTCGATGTCGGGCCAGCACCGGTCGATCACGCTCGCGATCAGGTCGACGACGTCGGCCTCGACCACGTCGCTGATCGCGGCGCCCATGGAGCGCAGGCGCAGCGAGACGTCGGTGTCGACCCCGGCCTCGCGGCTGCGGGGCGGGCGCGCCGGGAAGCCGCGCAACCGGTCCGAGTAGCCGGTCAGCGCCGAGGTGACGTCCTCGAAGGCCAGCGACATCGCCCGGACCAGGTCGGCGCCGGCCCGCCGGGGGCCGGTCAGCGACCAGTCGTACCGGGCGACGTCCTCCATGAGCGCGATGGTCCCCTCGGACATCGCCCGCGCGAGGGTGACGTACTCGCCGGGATGCCACCGGCGCACGGCCCGCGACCACACCAGGTACGGCCACCACATCAGGCCCACAAACGCCAGCGCGCCGGCCACGATCCGCACCGGCAGGCTCAGTACCGGGTCGAGGCTGTCGGCGGTGCCCAGCACCTGCCCGACACAGCCGGCACCGAGGGCGATGATGACCAGAGCGGCCAGGTCGACCGGGCTCCGGTCGCTCTGGGTGGCCTCCTTACCGAGCAGGAACCACCAGCCCACCAGGCCGACGACGGCCAGCAGGCCCAGGGCGGCGGCGGCCTGCGCCAGGGTGGCCGGCTCCTGCGCGCCCACGGCCAGCAGGGCGGTCGCCCCGGATCCGATGAACAGCGCGAGCACCGCCAGGAAGATCCAGTCGGACATCCTGTGGTTGGACAGCGGTGTCATCCGGCGGGCCACCACGAGCGGCCAGCCGCGCACGGCGACGAGCAGGGCCGCGCCGGCCCCGGCGAGGGCACTGGAGCGGGCCGAGTCGGGCGCGGCGGCGGCGAGCAGCCCGCAGACCAGCACCGGCAGGATGGCCAGTGCCGACAGCAGGTTGACGTCCAGCCTGCGCGGCATATCCCGCAGGTACTGGAGCCGATCGGTGTCGCACGCCCGGTCCAGGTCGTCCAGGCGGGCGGCGCTGCCGACCGGGACGAGCATCCCGTGCATCCAGCTCAGCCAGCCGATGATCTCGGTGACCGGACGGCGGCTGTCGAGCGCGCCCGTGACGAGGTGGCGCAGCGAGGCGAGCAGGTCCACCCGCTGGGTGCCCTCGGGCGGGGCGAGGGCGAAGCCCCGCCGGCCCAGCTCGAGCAGGTCGGTCGTGCCCAGCGGATGAACGCTGTCGTACTCGGTGAACATCCGCGACAGATCGTCGCGCAGCCTGCCGAGGTCGTGGCCCACCTGCATGACACGGGCCGTCAGCAGCCCTGCGGGGCTGCGGGCGGCCTTGCCGCCCGCCCGCAGGTTCTGCAGCACCGGCCCGGGGCCGGTGATGACGGCATGCGCGTTCACGGCCTCCTTGAGCTGGCCCCGGAAGCCCCGCGCGACGTGGTCCATCCCGCCGTCGCGGGCCAGGATCGGGTTGCCCGCCTCCTTGGCCCGCGGGTAGCGCAGCAGCAGCCGGAACGGGTCGGTGACCAGGCCGCCGTCGGGCTGCTCCTCGTCGCCGTGCCGGCGCGGGGCGAGGATCCGGTCGATCGCGCGGACCCGGGCGTCGGCGAGCACGTCGTCGTCGACCTGCCCGATCATCGCCCGCAGGCCCGGCGAGGCCACCCCCTCCGGCATCGACCGGACGACCTCGTAGACCCGGTCGAAGACCTTCGGCGTGAGCAGCGCGTCGAACAGCGCGTCCAGCACCGGCCCCTGGGCCGGGGAGCTACCCGTGGCGATCGCCTGGGCCCGGTGCTGGCCCATACCCCAACCGATGCCGCGCGCGTCGCCGACCCAGAGCATCACGTGCGACGCCAGCTCGAACGGCTTGTGCAGGGCGACCCGGTTCGGGTCGACGGCGCTGTCGGCCACCAGGCGGCCCAGCCCGCGGCCCACGTCGTCCAGCGGCGGCCCGACGGCGAGGCAGATCACCTGCTGCACCCCGGGTGCCTTGACGATCAGGCCGAGCGCGTCCGCGTGCGCCTCCAGGTCGCGGGTGTCGTCGATGACCAGGACCCGGGTCAGGTCGCTCTCCATGAAGCCGAGCGAGGTGGCGAACGCCCGCTGCACCTCGGTGAAGGACCCGAAGGAGAGCAGGTCCTCGTACCGCTCCCGGAGGTCGATGTCGATGACCTTCGCCTCGGCGGTGGCGGTGGCGGAGGTCCGGCCGGTGGTGTCCGTGCTCACCTGCCGAGGTCCTTCCCGCGGGTGCCGACCATCTCGTAGAGCTGGCGCAGGTTCGCCCGCACCGGGGTGGAGACGTTGGAGAACCCCATGTCCAGCGCGGCCGGCACGGTGTACGCCCAGAAGGCGTGTTGCTGCTCGGCCCAGCCCCGGCTGCCCGGCGGCAGCTTCATGAGCATCTCGGCGAGCAGGTCGGCCTGCTTGTCCGCGTTGTCGACGAACGCCCGGAACACCGGGTGCGGGTTGGCGGCCCGGCCGGTCACCCCGATCGGCACCACCCGCATCAGCTGTTCGGAGAAGTCCCGGCGCACCCGCTCGTCGTCCGCGAGCGACCAGTCCTCGTAGGCGCGGAGCATGCTGCCCCATGACGAGGCCGGCTCGAACGGGGAGAGCGCCAGGGTCATGCTCACGCCGTCGCTGTCGGTGTCGGTGTTGGGGTCACCGAGCGAGACCCGGATCGAGTACGGGGACTCCGTCCCGCCGGCCAGCGCCTGGACCTGCCCGTTCCACATCGCGCAGAGCAGCCGGTGCAGGATGCGGACCCGGTCCTCCTCGGTGGTGGCCAGCCAGCCGTAGTCGAAGCCGAGCCGCTGGCGCCACCTGAGGAAGTCCTGCGACTGCTCGTTGCGCAGCGCGTCGGCCCAGTGGTGCAGGATCTCCCGCAGCTCGGGCACCTCGGTGATGCTCATCGAGGTGCGCAGCAGGACGACCGCGACCGAGTCCGCGTTGATCGGGCGGAACTCCATCGAGATGCCGCTCTCGTTCGGCAGCCGGATCGCGCGGGCGAGGTAGCCCTCGATCTGGGTGTCCCGGGCCCCGGCCGGGTAGGAGACGAGGATCTTCAGATTGCCGGAGCCCTGGGGCGAGAAGCTGGCCGGCACCAGACCGTGGATCTTCGTCTGGAACTGGCGGATGTCGTCCTCCCCGACCGCGGCCGGGCCGTCCCGGCGCACCGTCGCGGCGAGCAGGCTCGCCATCGTCGGCAGCAGCGGCTCGCCGTCGAGCCCGTCGGACTCCTGGAACAGCCGCTTCACCGCCTCCTGCAGCCGCTCCCGGGCGACGGCGACGGCGGCCTCCCCGCCCCTGGTGACGGTCGCCTCCCACACCCGGCGCCAGCCGTCCGGGCCGAGCAGGCGGTGCATCACGTCACCCTCGGAGGCGGCTCCCCGCAGGCCCAGCGCGGACGTGAGCCGTTGCAGGGCCCTCTGGTAGAAGTCGTCCATGTCGCCGTGCGGGGGCAGCAGGTAGGTCACCCCGACCCGCGGCCGGAACAGGTCCGCCGTGCGCCGGGCGAACTCGCCGGGCTCGGAGCGGCTGTGTTCGTCGAAGGCCTCGGCGGCGAGCCTCAGCTGCGCGCGGAACCGCCGCAGGGCCTTCTCCCAGCGCACCTGCTGCTCGTCCCAGGCGGCGTTCCAGACGCACCGGGTACGCCAGCTGTACCAGGTGTCCTGGCGGTGGATGGTCTCCACCACCTCCCGGTCACCCCAGCGCACCTTGGCGCCGAGGCGCCGGTCGCGGATCGCCAACGGCGCCGGCGGGTTCACCGAGATCCCGGCGGGCGCGGGCGGCTCGGTGCGGCGGTTGGCCAGGAAGCCGACCACCCCGCCCCGGCTCACCGGGTCGCTCTCCCCCGCGCGGCCCTCGACGATCCGGCGGGCGTGCAGCAGGTCGACCTCGCCGAGCAGGTCGTCGAGGCCGGCCGCCGGGTCGAAGGCGCCGGCGATCGCCGGCACCTGCTGGCGGACCATCGTGCCCAGGCCCGCCAGGTTGCCCTCCATGGCCTGCAGCCGGGCCCGCAGCGCGGAGAGGATCTCCGCCGCGCCGCGGGCCGGTGCCGGCTCGGTGAACTGGAAGGGCTGCCGGGTGACCATCGGGCCGATGTTCGCGGCGGAGGCGAACCGCCTGATCATGCCGGCGTCGTCGGCGGCCGTGCCCGGGGCGGGCGCGGCGAGGTCGTACGCCCCGCGGGCCAGCAGCCGGGAGGCGACCAGGTCGGCCAGCTCCTCGACCGGGATCGTCATGGACGCGACCAGGCTCGTCGACACGCCCCGCCGGCCGATGCCGGAGGACGCCGGCACCTCCCGCTCGACGCCGCGGTTGATGAAGTCGTCGGCGAACGACTGGTAGAGCCGGTCGGCGATGGCGTCGCCGTCGTCGTGTTCCTGCCCGGTGCCGACCAGGGAGAGGATCAGCGACACGACCGAGCGGTGCAGGTCGTCGCGTTCCACGCCGTCGGCCCGGTTGAACAGGAATCCGGTCTGGATGGTCGAGGGCAGCAGGTTGATCTGGCCCTCGCCGTCCGGATACTGGACGCCGAGCGTGCCGGAGGTGCCGCGCGCGGTCAGCTCCGTCCCCGCGTCGTGGCCGTTCTGGTCGTCGATGAGGCGGAACAGGTCGAGCAGCGCGCGGCCGGCGTTCAGCCGGGCCCGCCGGCCGCCGCCGACCCCCTCGTCGAACGCCGAGGGCATCAGCACCAGCGGGTAGATCTGCGCCCGGACCTTCGAGCGCTGCAACGCGTCGCCGATCAGGTGCAGGTAGTCGTAGAAGATGCCGGCGCCGGTGCCGCCGGCGACGGAGAAGGCGACGAAGACGTCACAGGTCTGCCCGAGCCGGCCGCCGAGCGCCGCCAGCTCCTGGCCGGAGGTCGCGATCTTGCCGACTGCGTCGGACAGCGGACGGCGGGCCGGCGCCACCCCGGAC
This sequence comes from Parafrankia sp. Ea1.12, assembly GCF_900465275.1. Taxonomy (NCBI): domain Bacteria; kingdom Bacillati; phylum Actinomycetota; class Actinomycetes; order Frankiales; family Frankiaceae; genus Parafrankia; species Parafrankia sp. Ea1.12. Next base: position 22,354 of record NZ_UBIZ01000294.1, read on the forward strand.
CGGAACGTCTCGAACAGCGCCGCCCGCCCGACGGTGGGCAGCTGGCCCGCCCCCCGCATCAGCGGCGCCACCCGGGGCTCGCCCTCGGCCGGCGGCAGCCAGCCCCGGACCAGCTCCCGCGCGTTCACCCGCAGGCTGCGGGCGACGTCCGGGTAGGTGTCGACGGTCGGGATGAGGCCGTGCGTGACGTGCTGGGTGGGCGCCGCCGCGTTCGCGTGCTCCTCCGAGGGGACGACCCGGGTGCGCAGCCTGGTGAGCTCGGACTCGTTGAGGTCGGCGTAGACGAACTGCACGCAGGACGGCAGCTGGTAGGGCAGGTAGTTCTTGCCGGGCACCCGCAGGTTCAGCGCCCGGCCGTCCGGGCCGCACAGCTCGTGTCGCAGCCGGCGCTCGAGCTCGGCGCCGACCAGGCAGCCTGTTCCGCCCAGTCCGACGAACAGCATGGGCTGGTAAATGTTCATGGCTCGCTATCCGGATCAGTCGAACAGGTCGTCGTTACGGGGCGAGCGGCCACCGCCGGGCGGCGGCTCCGGGCTCGCGGGTGGGTTGAAGCCGCTCGGTGCGGGGCGCTGCGACGGGCCGCCGGGGATCCAGGTCGTCACCTCGGACTGGTCGGCCCCCGACACCGGGTCATACGAGCCGGCGGGCGCGGAGGCGCGGCCCGCGCCGTGGCCGGCCCACGAGTCAGCGCTCCCGCGGTGATCACCGGCCCGCTCGTACAGGTCGTCGCTGCCCGGGACGGTCGAAAAGGGCTGGTCGTCCCGCACGGCGGCGGTCACGGTCAGCGCGAGGCCGGCCTCGATCTCCACCGGCATCCCCGCCGAGATGTCGCGCGTCGTCCCGTCCGCGGTCCTCAGCTGCAGGACCCGGTGCCGGTTGCGGGTCACCGCGTACCCACCGCCGCCTCCGTACGAATGGTCGAGATGCGGGGCGACGCCGGTCGCGTCGAGCACCACGAACGGGAATCGGCTACCGGTGTCCGACCGGGCCTGCAGGTGCCCCATCGGCTGACCGCCGCGGCTCAGGTACACGGTGACGTCACTGACGTCGCGGACCCTGCGGTCGGTCTGGCGCAGCCAGGCGGCGAGCAGCAGCAGCGCGAGCACCACCGCCAGGGCCAGCACCCACAGCCACCAGAACCGCTCCAGCAACGACGCGGGACGGCCGACGTCCGCGTTGAGGCGGGACCACGCGAGCACGGTGGACGGGTTGGCGGCGTCGACCAGGATCACCGTCCCGCTGGTGGCGCCCAGCGCGGTGTCCTCGCCGAAGGTGACGGTGAGCCGGTGCTCGCCGCGGCCGCGCTGCTGGCTGGCGATCGTCGCCGGGTCGATCGTCGCGCGCGCCCCGTTGCTGAGATTGCGCAGCTGGAGCGAGAGGGTGCGGGCCTGCCCGTCGGTGTTGTCCACCACGACCGAGCCGGTCAGGCTGCCGCCGGGCGCCACGTGGCCGCGGCCGAGCTGCAGCGACGCGGTGATCGGGCTGGCCTGGGCCGCCACCACCGTCGTGTAGACGGTGGACGCGCCGACGACACCCGGCCCGTCGATCGTGCCGACGAAGGTCAGCGCGCCCTTGGCGTCCGGCGGGACGGTGATGTGCCCGCTGTACTCGGCGTCGCCGGCCACGGCGTCGCCCTCGCGGCCGTCGTTGGTCAGCCGCACGGTCTGCTGTTCGATGCTGTCGCCGGACATCCGCACGCCGAACTGGATGCCGTCCAGGGTGTCGGGGTCGTCGATCGCGCCGTCGCGGGTCTGCAACTGGACGCTGACGACGGCCTGCTGCCCGGGCTGCGGCACGGGCGGGTTGAGACCGACCACTGCCTGGAGCACGCCCTGCCACATCGCGGCGGCGCCGACGATCTGGCCGGGCGGCACGTCGGCCGGGGCCGTGAGCCGGATCTTCCAGGTGCCCGGCCTGGGGTTCTGCACCCGCAGCGACTCGACCGTGCCGTTGGCGGTGCTCCGGGTGAAGATCGAGCCGTCGAACTCCCTGGTGTCGCCGACCTCCTTCCCGTTGGGGTCGACGTAGCTGACCTCCACCCGCGAGTCGCCCTTGATGACGGCGATGACCCCGTCGGTGCTGATCTCCGGAATGGAGACGGTCAGCTCGACCGGCGACCCGGGCGAGAGCTTGCCGGTGTCGAACTCGGTGGTCTGGGCGCAGCTGGCGCTGCCGATCGCCTCGAACAGCGAGCGCGCCACGACGTCCGGCGAGGTCACCACCCGCGCCTTCGGCTGGTTGTCTGGCAGGTTGTTGCAGGTCTGCTGGGCACCGCCGGCGGCGAACCGGTCAAGCGCGGCCTGGTCGGCGTCACCGAAGCCGAGCGGCCAGATCTGGACGCCGTTGCTCCGGGCGGCCGCGACCTGGCTGTCGACCCGGCGCTGCGCCTCGGTGTTGCGTGCCCCCGGCTGGCCGTACTGTGGGCTGTTCGCCACGTCGAGCCGGCCGTCGGTGAGCAGGAAGATGAAGGAGGGCCGGCCCTCCTGCGCCCGCCCGAGGATGCTCAGCGCCTGGGTCATGGCCGCGGCGTGGTCGGTGTCGGCGCCCTCGGACGGCTCACGGCGGTGCAGGCGGTCGATGCAGTCGACGAAGAACTGCTGTTTCGCAGGCTCCGCCTTCGTCAGCGGGCAGTAAACCTCGACCGCATGCTGCCCGGCTTCGCCGTTCGAGCTGCCGAAACCCACCACCGCAATTTCCGAATCGGGGGTCAGCGAACTGAACGCGAGCAGCTGGGCGGCTTCTTTCTCACGCCGCACCGCGTCGTCGTCCAGGCTGCCGGACTCGTCTACGAGGATCACGGCACGCATGGCAGCCGGACCGACGGACGCGGCCGAACCGGCGCCGGCCGGCGGCCGCCCCGCCGCGGCGGCCGCGGGACCTGCGATACCGGTCGCCAGTAGGCCGGCCACCACCAGGAGACCGGCGAATACCGCCGCTACGCGCGACCGGCGGGACAAGGCAGAACGTGGCCGTGGACGGCCCCCGAACGATCCCGAACCCATGCTGACACGACTCCCCCCAAGCCACGTTCAGACTGACATCCGGCCGGCGACGGCAGCAACACCTCAGGCCACCGCGGACCGCACGCCTTTCGCGGCACAATACCCATGCTGACCGTTGTTTTCGAGACGCGGGAAGCCGCTGGTGCGTGCGGTGTGAAACGCCACCCGGCGCCATCCGTCACGACGGCCGCGCCCACCGCGCGGCAGCCACGACCCGCGGCCGATGGCCGCCCGTCGTCACGATGTCCACTTGCTGCCAGCGGGACGGGCCGCCGCGGAGCCCCCGACCGACACCGCCACCCGACCACCCCCCACCTGCCGGCGGAGTAGGCCGAAGCTGTCGCGGAGCAGCGTAACGGGCCACCACACGAGCAGGTCTCCAGTTGAGCGGAACATGTCCGTGGAACCGGACCGCGAAGTTATCACCAGTCAATACCTCGCCATCCAACACCGACAACTCAGCAGGAACAAGAAACTCCACGGAGCATCGACGGTACACCGGGCGGCGCCCACTCTTGTCGCGGCCATCGCAATGTGACCGGAGCGTCACCAGGGGGCCGGCCCGCGCGACTCCTCCGCCCTGTGTCGCCACCACGCGGCCACCAATGTGGCCGCGTTGAGGAATGCCGAGAAATGGCGGTGTTCAGGAGCGGGGGGGCGCCATGGCACCCCCCGCGTATTTCCGGATCGGCATGCGACGGCAAAGCGGTCCGGCCGATCGGGTTCAGGTTGCGACCGCGACCACATATTGCCTGCTCAGGGGCCGCAAAGGGCACCGCCGCAACCACCGGGCAACCCGGCGCCGGGTACCGCTTGCCGCGCCGTGCGGGCCGGTCAACGCCGCGGGCGGAAATAGTTCCTGGTCGCGTAGGCAGTCACCTTGGCGCCGATCTTCGCGCCCTCGGTGTCGGCCGACCGAGTGTGGATGCCACCCCAGACGCGAGCCTCGATCACCTCGGCGATGGCATGGGAGAAACCACGGAAGTAGCGTGTGGTACCCGAATCGGCACTGTACGCACTGAACGGGATGTCGTCCCGGCCGAAGAAGAACGCCAGCGTCGACATGCTCGCCGTCGTGAAGCAGGTGTGCCCGGACGTGAAGTCGGGGTGTGGCGGGGTGACGAGCAACGGTGCCCAGGTCGGGTCGGCGGTGGTTGCCGGGTTGCCGTCGGTGTCGGCCAGCTGGATCGCGGTGACCGGCCGCCAGGACGTCCAGGCCGCCTTCTCGTTGAAGCAGGCGATCGTCGCGTCGGCCTCGGTGAGGTCGACCATCGCGAACATGCGGGCCGTCTGCAGGGTGCTCAGACGGCGGCCCGTGGCGAGCTGGCGCTTGATCTCCCATTCACCCAGGTGTCGGTCGTGCCACCAGATCGCCGCCTGGGTCTGGTCGAGCGTCCTGGTCGTACTGTTGACGGCGCCGATCGTTTTGACCTCGTTCAGGTCCCGGGCGTAGCGCTCGGAGGTCAGCGCCGGCGGCCCGGCCGAACGGAACATCGACGCGCTCGGGATCAGGAACGGCCTGAGGTTCGCCACCCAGGCCGTGTCGGAGGCGAAGGTCGGCGGGGTCGGCCGCCACTGGCCGGGCTGGGTGCCCACCGGCCAGGTCGGATTACCGAAGGCCCCGTCGTTCTGCCGAGCACTGATCATCGCTGCGGCGGTCTGGCCACCCACGGCGGTCCCGCTCCGCTTCGCCGCGTCATCGGGAAGGTTCGCCATCCACTCGTCGTACTGCGTCTGCAGCCGCGGCCGCTGGGCCGGGAACAGGGAGCTGAGTACCTGGAAGGCGGCGGTCGCGACGGCGGCGTCCGTCGACTCGCGCCCGCTGGCCCGCGGGGCGAGGAGATAGGGCTGGTAAGGCCGCCCGGCGATGGCGTTCACCGCGTCATAAACGGCTCCGTGCACCATCGCGAAGCTGCGTGCCTGGACCTGCGGCTGCTGGCCGGCGACGTCCCAGATCGCGGTCTGCGCATTACGGTCCCAGATGATGACGGCATTGGTGGATGTGTTCTCACCGGCCGCCCGCGCGGCCGGGAGCCCGGCCGCGACCGGTAACGCCGCGGCGAGGACACCGACAACGGCCGTACACACGACTCCACGGCGGGCGCGCACCCAACGTGCCATGACTGACCCCCTTGCTGGCAGTCAACCAAACCGACTGCCGCATTGGCGCGAGTCCGCCGTGATGAGACACGCCTCGTCGCGCGCGCGTGCCCCGCACCGACCGAACGACGAGGAAGTCGACGGTGGTCCGGCAGCTATTCGGGTCATCATGGCACCGCACCGTCAGGTGCGTCCGGAATTGCCGCACAAAACGATGTTCTGCCTGGTCGCCGGCCACGCCCGCCCGGTGGCCGGCGGGCGGGCGCGGCCGGCCCTCACAAAACCCCGGACCCGCGCAGGATGCCCAGGGCCACGATGAGGGCCGCGACGACGTAGACCACGGTGCCGAACAGGCCCAGGCGGCCGGGCTCGGCCAGGTTGTTGTCACGGGGCCAGGTGCACTCGCACGCGACCTTCACGGCGCTCCCCCCGACGGCCCAGCCCGCGGCGATCAGCGCGACGTCGGCCGCGGTGACAAGCGCGTCGAGACTGTCGCTCGTGGGGGCGGTGAGGGTGACCGAAAGGGTGTGCTCGGGCATCAGGCCGGCCCCGTTCCGGGGATTCCGGGGGTAATGCCGCCGATACCGGCACCCACGGCACCGGAAAGGGCGGTGATAGACGGCGTCTCAGGCACGGGTTGCCCTTCTGGGGTGTACCCGATCGGCAATGGCACGCAGCGCGAGCCGCAGGACGCCCTGGCCATCGAGGTCGCGTATGGCAAGCGCCACGCGCGCCGAATGCTCCGACTCTTCGACACAGGCGCATTTCGGCGAGTCGAAGCCGAGAACGCCGTGTGCCTCGTCCAGGGCTGCCCGGCAACCAGAACTCCTGCTGCCGCGGGCCGAAACGGTGTTGACAGAATAGCTGTTCATCCTGTGGTCACTATATGGCACCGACCTTCACCCGCCCCACCATTGAGCAGGTGTCCGTAAGGTGTCCACCATTCGCGGGTTGCATTCTTCCGGGAAGGCCGCCCCGGCACCGGCCCGAGCCCGCCGCTGGGCGACACACCCGGGCCACGCGACGTCCGCGCCCGGGCCGCTGGCCTGCACCCGTGTCGGGGAGGCGGGTGCACGCCTGTCCGGTGGCGAGCACCAGCGGGTGTCGATCACCCGGGCGCCGCTCAAGCGGGCCCCGATCGTCCTGCTCGACGAGGCGACGGCCACGCTCGACCCGGCAGAAAACTAAGATTATGTTCGTGGTGACACGAGGAGTCCCTTCGAACGCGCCAAACAAGATCATTTTTTGGATGCCGATAGGAGCCCTCTCAACTGCTGGCTGCTCAGCGTTGCCCGTCTCATGGCCGGAGGCGGGATGCACGGACCGGGACAACGAACTTGCCGCAAGGTTGAACAACCTCGCCGTACTCGACCTGCATCCTGCTGGCGCAACGGTCCAAGAACAGGGATTTGGCTGCAGCGAAAGCTCCGGCGCAACATATGCGGGGCGCACATACCGGCCGGCGGGTACGACCGATGGAGTGATGGAGTTCTACCATCGCACCGTGCCCGCGGCCGGCTGGAAGCTGGAGCACGTCGACAATCGCCCGGTCGATCCCGGCGAACCTATGCACATTGGATCAAGCCGATGCTACTCCAAGTCCACCGAAGGCAGCACCGTTTTTCTGACCATATGGTTTCCGGACGACTCCGGTGAGGATGGGAACGACCCACCAGGACCAGGGATCCGTCACTTCAGATTGGACGTGACGGCGGGCAGGGACGGCATCTCGACCTGCTGACACTCTACTTTTCGACGCCGACGGAGAACGATGTATGCCCTCGTCCCGACACGGACGCGCGCGGCCAGCGCGGTCGCCTTTGCCTGCCTGACCGCACTACTCGGCGGCTGCGGGTCCTCATCCTCGGAGCCCGCCGCCGGAGGCGAACCGCGCCGCGGCGAGGGTCTGGTCAGCAACGAGCGGCCGGGGCCTGCGGTCGCTTACAAACTCTCCACGCACTGCGGTATCACGGAGGCGCGTTACCAGGACCGCTACTACGAACTCGTCCCGCCGCTACACGACGGTAACGGCAACCCGCCGGCCGGTTGGGGCAACCCGGTCCAGCCGGGAACGCTGACACCGGCCAGCGATACAGAAGTCGTCTTCACGGACGACGCCGGGCATCGCGTGGCCTTCGCACTGCGGCCCGGCGCCACCACATGGAAGCGGCTCTGCGACTGACTCGCCTGTCTGACGCACGGGTCAGCGCTGGCGGCGATGGTTCGCGTCCTCGACGCTGTCAGCGACCCGCTACGGCAGACTGCCCGAAAAAGAAGCGAACCCCCGTCAGACTTCCGACAGGGGTTCGAACATACCTACTATTGTGGAGCTGAGGGGATTCGAACCCCTGACCCTCACACTGCCAGTGTGATGCGCTACCAGACTGCGCCACAGCCCCATATTACGACGTACTATTTATATCTTACTCGACCGCAACCGGTACTTGCTGTCTCAACCGCTTGCTGGTTGCGTCTGCGAGTGTACAGGTTCCGTGTCGCTTGCCGTCGGGGCCTCCTGCGTCGGCAGGATCGCCTCGGCTGGTGGGTGGGAAGCTGTGCTCCCCGGTCCGACGCTGACGACCTTATCAGGCGCCGCGGCGACTGTGGCGAGGGGTCCGGTGTTGTGCTCCACCAGCCGAAATCCGCCCGGCTCGCGCCGCAGCATCGACCAGCGGCAGTTGCCCAGCGGGCCGAACACCCACCAGTTCTGGACGGGCACGCCGAGGACACGCCCGAGGAGCGACCGGGCCGTCCCCCCGTGCAACACGAAGACGACGAGGCCGCCGGCGGTGACCGGCAGACCCTCGGCGACGATGTCGTCGAAGACGGCGCCGGCCCGTGCGCCGACCTCCTCGTACGTCTCGCCGCCGCCGCGGCGGACGTCCTCGCCGCGGCGCCAGGCGGCGTCCTCCGCGGGGAAGCGGGCGGCGGCCTCGGCGCCGGTGAGCCCGGACCACGCCCCCAGGTCGATCTCGCGCAGCCGCGCGTCGGCGCGGACGGGCAGGCCGATCCGCGCCGCGGTCTCCCGGCAGCGGCGCAGGTCCGAGGAGACCACGAGCTCAGGGTTGAGAGCCCTGATGAACGGGCCCACCAGCTCGGCCTGCCGCTGGCCGGTCGAGTCCAGGGACGGATCAGCGTGGCCCTGGAACCGCCCCGCGTCGTTCCAGGACGTCCGCCCGTGCCTCCAGAGCAGCAGCCTCACCGCGGCTCTGCCGTACCGCCGCCCGCGCCCGCCACGCCACCCGTGGCCGCGGTGGCCACCCCGGCGCCGACGGTGGCGTCCACGAACGGGATGACCGGGCAGTCCTTCCACAGCCGTTCGAGGCTGTAGTAGACCCGTTCCTCGGCGCGCAGCACGTGCACGACGATGTCGGCGAAGTCGAGCAGGACCCACCGGCCCTCGCGCTCGCCCTCGCGGCGCAACGGCTTCGCCCCCAGCGCCCGCAGCTTCTCCTCGATCTCGTCGACGGCGGCCTTGACCTGCCGCTCGTTCTCGGCCGACGCGATGACGAAGCAGTCGGTGATCGTCAGCCGCTCGCTCACGTCGAGGATCAGAATGTCCTGGGCGATCTTGTCGGCGGCGGCCTGGGCGGCGGCGAGGGCGAGCTCGGTGGCTCGCGGTGAAGCGGTCACGCTGGTCGGTCTCCAAAGCGGGTTAGGTGCGCGCCCTGGCGGGGCACTCGGCCGGGCGTTGACACCGCCCGATCGGAGCACCCCGGCGGGAGCGCCGGCCGCCCGCTGTCGGACGGCCGTATCAAGCGTGACACACCCACGGGAGTGCCGGCGAACATCCGTCCCGCGATCGGGTCGAATGTTCCCCGGCGCCGGGTCCCCGGGCTCGGGTCACCCGGGGTCGACGGGGGGCGGGCCGACGGCCGACCGCGGGTCGTACAGCCCGCGTTTGGCGATGTAGCGGACGACGCCGTCCGGGGTCAGGTACCAGATGGGGGCGGCCCGGGCGACCCGCTGGCGGATGTCCGAGGAGGAGATCGCGAGCGCCGGCACCTCGAGGAGGCTGACCGACTCGTCGGGCAGGCTGGCGTGGCGACGCAGGTGGTAGCCCGGCCGGGTCACTCCGATGAAGTGCGCCAGCCCGAAGAGCTCGGTGTGGTCCCGCCAGGTGAAGATCTGGGCGAGGGCGTCGGCGCCGGTGATGAAGAACAGCTCGTCACCCGGCCGCTGCCCGCGCAGGTGCCGCAGCGTGTCGATGGTGTACGTCGGGCCGCTGCGCTCGATGTCGATGCGGCTGACGGTGAACCGCGGGTTCTCGGCCGTCGCCAGGAAGGTCATCAGGTAGCGGTCCTCGGCGGCGGAGACCTCGCGGTCGACCTTCTGCCACGGCCGCCCGCTCGGCACGAAGACGACCTCGTCCAGGTCGAAGAGCGCCGCGACCTCGCTGGCCGCGACCAGGTGCCCGTTGTGGACGGGATCGAACGTCCCGCCCATCACGCCCAGTCGCACGTGGGGACACTAACTCCGCGCAAAGTCGTGGCGCCTCGTCCAGAGCGCTCACGGTGGGATGTCCTGCGTCACTCCCCAGCTGAGTTGCAGTTTCCAACTCAGAACCCTACGGTGATCCGCAGGGACGGCCGGACATCGGCGACGTCCCGGCACAGGCGGGGCATGGCCCGGCCGGGGCATGGCGGGCGACGAGGGACGGAGCGCGGGCGATGGCGAGGATCAAGGGATCAGTCGTCCTGGTGACCGGGGCGAACCGGGGACTGGGGCGGGCGTTTGTCGAGGAGCTGCTGGCCCGGGGTGCCGCGAAGGTCTACGCGGCCGCGCGCGACCCACAGTCGGTCCAGACCCCGGGCGCCGTACCGATCCGGCTGGATGTCAACGACCCGGCCCAGGTGGCCGCGGCGGCCGAGGCGACCGGCGACGTCGACATCCTGATCAACAACGCCGGGAGCTCGACCGGCGCGTCGGTGCTCACCGGGGACGTCGACGACATCCGCCTGGAGCTGGAGACCCACTTCTTCGGGCCGCTGCGCACGGTCCGCGCCTTCGCCCCGCAGCTCGCGCGGCACCGCACCGGCGCCGGCGCGGCGGGTGACGGCAACGCGAACGGGAACGGGGCCGGCGCCGGCGGTGCGGGAGCCACGGGGCACGCGGGCGCGTCCGGTGGGGCGGTGCTCAACGTCCTGTCGGCCCTGTCGTGGTTGGCGGCGCCGACGAGCGGGGGCTACTGCGCGGCGAAGAGCGCCGCCTGGTCGCTGACGAACTCCCAGCGGCTGGAGCTGGCCGACCAGGGCGTCGCCGTGACGGCGCTGCACGTCGGCTACATGGACACCGACATGACCCGCGCCGTCCAGGCGCCGAAGTCGGACCCGGCCACCATCGCGGCGCTCGCGCTGGACGGCGTCGAGGCCGGAGCCGCCGAGGTCCTCGCGGACGACACGAGCATTCACATCCGGGCGGCGCTGTCGGGTGGGCTCACCGACCTCTATCCGGCGCTCGCCGAGCTCTACTCCTCGCGCGAGCCCGTGGCCACGCTGACGGGCTGACCAGCCCCGCCCACCGCGTCCACCGGCGGACGGCCCTCCGGCACACTCACGGCCGGCTGGGCCGCCTCCGGGCCGGCCTCGATGCGGGGCCAGCCCGGCCCGGGGGTGGAGACGACGTCGCGGACGTCGATCTCCGCCCCGGCGCCGTCGACGAAGGCCACCCGCACCGGCTCGCCGCCCACCGCGGAGCGGTACACCGTGGCCGGACCGTGGCCGGAGGGCCGGTGCGCGTCGCCCCACTGCTGCAGCGACCCGAGCACGAGGCGCAGGTCGTGGCCGGCCGGGGTGAGGTGGTAGCTGTACCGCTCGCGTGACCCGGGCTCGCGGTAGGCCTGGCGTTCGAGCACCCCGGCCTCGACCAGCGTGCGCAGGCGGACGGTCAGGACGTCCGTCGCTATGCCCAGCGCGTCGCGGAACTCGGCGAAGCGGGTGCGCCCGCGGAACGCCTCGCGGACGACCAGCAGAGTCCACCGCTCACCCAGCACCTCGAGGCTGCGGGCGATGGAGCATCTCGCCCCGTCCGGCGGGGCCGCCGACCTTGGCACGCCGATCACGATACGTCGCCATCCCGCCCGCTGGCCAGGCCACGGCCCTTCCCCCTCCCCCTCCCCGCCTGGGGCCGACGGCCAGAGCCACAACGAGTGACAGGGCGACGGGGCGAACGTCGCGGCGCGCGGCACTAGGCTGGCCGGGGAGCCGAACGATCCGATGCCGAACGATCCGATCGAGCCCGCCCATATGGAGCC
>NZ_UBIZ01000546.1:0-6041 GCF_900465275.1 Parafrankia sp. Ea1.12
ACCTCGTCCGCACCAACCCCGACCAGGCGGAACCGATCCTCGCCAGTCTCACCGCCACCACCTCCTCCGCACTGCGCGACCTCAAGGCCACCGTCGGTCTCCTGCGGCAGAGCGACGACCCGGACGCGCCGCTGGAACCAGCCCCCTCGCTCGCCCAGCTCCCCCAGCTCGCCGACACGTTCGCCGCGACCGGGCTCACGGTCACGATCACCACCCGTGGCGAACCGTCCCCGCTCTCCCCCGGCGTCGATCTCACGGCCTATCGGATCGCGCAGGAGGCCCTCACCAACGTGGCGAAACACGCCAGGACCGACAACGCCTGTGTCGACATCACCTACGCCCCGCACAGCGTCACCCTGATGATCATAAATGGCGGCGGGGAGAACGCGGGCCCGGTCGGCCGCGGCGCGCGTCCCGGCGCCGGGACGTCGATCCCGGCCTCGGACAGCGGGTTCGGCCTGATCGGCATGCGGGAACGCGCGCTGTCCGTCGGCGGGCATCTCGAGGCCGGTCATCATCCCGAGGTCGGCTTCCACGTCACCGCCGTCCTGCCCCTGCACCCCAGAACTCCCACGAAAACGGAAGCCGATGACCATCCGAGTGCTCCTCGCCGACGACCAGACCCTCCTGCGGTCGACCTTCCGGATTCTGATCGACTCCTGCAGCGACATGGAGGTCGTCGGTGAGGCCGCGGACGGGCACGAGGCCGTCGCGGCGACCCGGGAGCACCGCCCGGACGTCGTGGTCATGGACATCCGCATGCCCGGCACCGACGGGCTCGCCGCCACCGCCGCCATCTGCGGCGACGAGACGCTGGCGGCCACCCGTGTCCTGATCCTCACGACCTTCGAGATCGACGAGTACGTGGCCCAGGCGCTCCGCGTCGGCGCGAGCGGCTTCCTCGGCAAGGACGTCGGAACGGACGAGCTGCTCTCCGCGATCCGCACCGTCGCCGGCGGCGACGCCCTTCTCTCGCCGGCGGCCACCCGCGTTCTCATCAGCCGTTTCCTCGCCGCCCCGGAGCCCGCGGCCACCGCCACGGCCAATCCCGTGGCGCTCGCCGCGCTCACCGCTCGCGAACGCGAGGTCATGGCGCTGGTAGCCGAAGGCCACTCGAACCACGAAATCGCCGACCGGCTCGTCATCAGCCCACTGACCGCCCGCACGCACGTCCACCGGGCCATGGCGAAGCTCAACGCCCGCGACCGGGCGCAGCTGGTCGTCATCGCCTACCAGTCCGGCCTGCTGCAAACCGCACGACCGGACTGAGCAGGCGTTTCAGGAACGCCTGCTCAGTCGGTGAGCTCAGACGGTGAGGACGGTGGCCGCGGCCGTGCCGGGGGCGCCGTAGACCTGGGCGAACCCGACGCGCGGGTTGCCGGCGACCTGACGGTCACCCGCCTGACCACGCAGCTGGCGAACCAGCTCGTGCACCTGGCGGAGCCCGGACGCGCCGATCGGCTCGCCGTTGGCGATGAGACCGCCGTCGGTGTTGACCGGCAGCGAGCCGCTGATCTCGGTCGCGCCCTCGGCGATCAGCTTCTCCTGCTCACCGTCGGCGCAGAAGCCGCACTCGGCCATGTGGATGATCTCCGCGCCGGCGTCGGTGTCCTGGAGCTGGATCACGTCGACGTCCCCCGGGCCGACGCCGGCGGCCTCGAAGGCGGCGCGGGCGGCGTAGACGGTCGGCGCGACGTCCTCGTCGACCGGCGCGAAGGTGCTGTGCACCTCGTAGGCGCCGAAACGGCGGGTGCGGATCTCCGTGGCGCGCAGGTAGATCGGCTGCGAGGTGAACCGGTGCGCGATGTCGGCGCGGCACATGATGGCGGCGGCGGCACCCTCGTCCGGCGAGCAGAACATGTAGTGCGTCAGCGGATAGTTGAGCATGGGCGAGCCGAGGATCTCCTCCTCGCTCAGCGCCTTACGCCGGAACGCGTTCGGGTTGATCACACCGTTGCGGTAGTTCTTGGCCGCCACCTTCGCCAGCGTCCGCTGCGAGATGCCGTGCTCGTGCAGGTAGCGGTTGGCCTTGATCCCGAAGAACTGCGTGGTGACGTACTGGCCGTTCTCGGCGTACCACGCCGGCAGGCCGAGCATCGACGGATGGGCGGTGAACGCGCCGCGCGGGTGCTTGTCCAGGCCCACGGCGATGCCGATGTCGTACTTGCCGAGCCGGATCGTGTCGGCGCACAGCTGGATGGCGCTGGCTGCGGTCGCGCAGGCGTTGAACACGTCGGTGAACGGGATGCCCGTCAGCCCGACGAGCCTCGTCACCGCGTCCGGGTTGGCGATCTCCAGGCTGCCGCCGACACCGAACTGGATGTCCTTCCAGCCGACCCCGGCGTCCTTCAGCGCCAGCTGGATGGCGTCCGCGCCGAGCTCCATGGCCGACTTCTCGAAGCGACCGAAGGGATGCAGGCCCACGCCGATGATGGCGACGTCGTTCATCTCGATGGTTCCTCTCTGGCTCGTGCGGCGTGGGTCAGGCTGGCGCGAAGGCGAACGTGATCACTTCGTCGCCGTCGGCGTCGGTGTAGAACGGCACCATCGTCAGCTCGACGTCCATGCCGAACTTCAGCTTCTCCGGGTCGGACTCCGTGAGCCGGCCCTCGACGCGGATCACGTCGTCGAGCTGGACCAGCCCGACGCCGAACGGCTTGAAGGTCTCGGCCGTCTCCCCACCGGCGTAGGGCAGCTTCGGGACGAAGCCCTGCGTCGTCCACGCGATGAGGGTGCCGCGGCGGGGCAGCAGCTCGTCACTCATCTTGTCGCCGCTGCACCGGGGGCAGAGGGCCTGAGTGGGGAACGTCGTGGCGCTGCAGTCGCCGCAGCGGCTACCGATGAGCTGTGGCTGCTCGTCGGGCCAGGTTGAGATCTCGGGCGCGAGCGCCTTCTGCATCCTTTTGCTCCTTCTTGCCGGCCGACGGCCTGTTCGTCCTGGGGAGTATCCATCATGGCCGGGAGCCGGCGCCTCGCGAACGACGGCCGGGCGTGCTCCGGGGCCGGCCGGCCCGGGGCGCCACGCTCCGGCTTGATCCGCGCACGCGGCCGCCAGGCTCGATCAGCACCGCTGCGCCAGCACCATCAGTGCAGCTGCGCCGATGTGATCCGCTGCCGGGCACGCCCTCCGCAGCCGCTGGCCGGGACGTCGTCCGCGCCTACCAGCGACCCGGGACGTCGCAGCCCGGGACATCCTCGTTCACCGCCGCGCGGTCGCTGTAAGCCAGATTTGTTCGCCTGTATCTGGAGTTACTTCTGCGCCAGACCATCCAGAGCACTGAATTCTGCCGAGAGGTCGATTACCATTGCATTCACAGGCGATTCCGGGAAATCGAGGATTGGTCAGCGGCGACCGTGTGGGCGTCGTAATCCCGACGCAGGATGTGCGCAGCCCCGCCGCCGGCGGTCCAGGTTGTTCGACCCCGGCTCCTTCGCCCCGCCCCCGCCTCCGCGGGCGGCCCGGTGCCGGTCGGCCGACCGGATCGACGGCCTCGACATCGTCGCCTTCTGCCCCGACAGGACCCAGATACGCGGGGCGCCGGCGCTCAGGCCGCCGCGCGGATCGTCGGCCTGACCCGCGCCCTCGTGTCCTACCGGACGCCGGCCGCAGGTCGGCGTCCGTAGTCGAGATGGTACTCAGCCTCGGCCAGTGGCTCCGGCGGGTTCCGGTGCGCCTGATGCTCGACCGAGCGGATGCCGTGCGGGCACCGAACGGGTGCTGCGCGTCGGTATCCTGTTCCGCGAACTGTTCGTGTCCGCATGGAGGTCCCGTGAGCAATCGGATCGAGACGCTTGAATTTCAGGCCGAGGCCCGTCAGCTTCTGCAGCTGATGGTCCATTCGATCTACTCCGACAAAGATATCTTCCTGCGCGAGCTGATCTCCAACGCGTCCGACGCCCTCGACAAGCTGCGCATCGCCTCACTTGTCGACAAGGACCTTTCGGCTGACACGTCCGACCTGCACATCGCCCTCGAGGTCGACCGGGAGCAGCGCACCCTCACCGTGCGCGACAACGGCATCGGCATGTCCCGCGACGACGTCGTCCAGCTCATCGGCACCATTGCCAGGTCGGGAACGGCCGAGATGCTCCGGAAGGCGAAGGAGTCGAAGGACGCCGCCGCGTCGCTGGACCTCATCGGCCAGTTCGGTGTCGGTTTCTACTCGACCTTCATGGTGGCGGACAAGGTCACGCTGCTGACGCGCCGGGCCGGCGAGAGCGGTGGCACGCGCTGGGAGTCGGGCGGCGAGGGCACGTACGTCATCGAGGATGTCGACGACGCGCCGCAGGGCACCGCCGTCACCCTGCATCTCAAGCCGGAGGACAGCGAGGACCACCTCTTCGACTACACCGCCGAACGGAAGATCCGGGAGATCGTCAAGCGGTACTCCGACTTCATCGCGTGGCCCATCCGAATGGCTACCGAGAACCCGGACCAGGCAGCGAGCACGGACGAAGACGGCACGGTCACGACCGACATCCAGACGCTCAACTCGATGAAGGCGTTGTGGGCGCGCCCGCCCGCCGAGGTCGACCACGCCGAGTACAACGAGCTGTACCGCCACCTCAGCCATGACTGGACCGACCCGCTCGAGACCATCCACATGAAGGGTGAAGGCCTCTTCGAGTACGAGGCGCTGCTCTTCATCCCGTCCCACGCGCCGTTCGACCTGTTCGCGCAGGACGGCAAGCGTGGCGTCCAGCTGTACGTGAAGCGCGTGTTCATCATGGACGACTGCCAGGCGCTCATGCCGAACTTCCTGCGGTTTGTCAAGGGTGTCGTCGACGCGCACGACCTGTCGCTGAACATCTCCCGCGAGATCCTCCAGCAGGACCGCCAGATCCAGCTGGTTCGCCGCCGGCTGGTGAAAAAGGTGCTTTCGACGGTCCGCGGCCTGCAGACGGACGACGCCGAGCGCTACCGGACCTTCTGGAAGGAGTTCGGGCCCGTCGTCAAGGAGGGGCTGCTGGACGACGTCGACAACCAGGAGGCGATCCTGGAGATCGTCTCCTGCGCCTCGACGCGCGACCCGGAGCAGACGACGACCCTGCGGGAGTACGTCGACCGGATGAAGGACGGCCAGGACGACATCTACTACATGACCGGCGACTCCCGGTTGATGATCGAGAAGTCGCCACACATGGAGGCCTTCCTCGCCAGGGGGTACGAGGTGCTCCTCCTGACGGACCCGGTCGACGAGGTGTGGGTCGAGCGGGTGGCGCGGTTCGACGGCAAGCCGCTGCGGTCGATCGCCAAGGGCCAGGTCGATCTCGGCACGGCGGACGAGAAGGAGAGCACCGAGCCCGAACGGGAGCAGCAGCGGAAGGACTTCGCCGAGTTGCTCTCCTGGCTGACCCGAACCCTGCACGAGCAGGTGAAGGAGGTCCGCCTCTCCTCCCGCCTCACCACGTCGCCGGCCTGCATCGTGGGAGACACCCACGACATCACGCCGACCCTGGAGAAGATGTACCGCTCCATGGGGCAGAACGTGCCGCACTCCAAGCGCATCCTGGAGCTCAATCCGACGCATCCACTGGTGGAGGGGCTACGGA
Source organism: Parafrankia sp. Ea1.12 (assembly GCF_900465275.1). NCBI lineage: Bacteria > Bacillati > Actinomycetota > Actinomycetes > Frankiales > Frankiaceae > Parafrankia > Parafrankia sp. Ea1.12. The sequence continues at coordinate 5,554 of NZ_UBIZ01000546.1, forward strand.
AGGCCCACGAGCAGGACGCGAGCTCCGACGTTCTCAGCGAGACGGCGGAGTTGCTGTACGGGATGGCGCTGCTGGCCGAGGGCGGGGAGCTCGCCGACCCGTCCCGCTTCACCCGCATTCTCGCCGATCGGCTCGCGAACACCCTGTAGGGGGCGTGCATCCGAAACCACGGTGAAGCTCCGCGGGCCCAGGCTCGCGCAGCCGACCTCGGATGACCGGCTTGCTTCGTCCGGTACGAGTCAGCGTGCAGGTCCGGACCCGCGGCGACGGCGACCGCCGTCGCCGCGGACGCCCGCCTGCGCAGCGGTCGACTACTGACGATTAATGTGTGGTGTTAATGGGTCTGGTGATGGCTGGTGGCGGGCGGGTACATCTTTTGCTATGAGGTATGCGACGGGTGGCGGGTTGACGCCCGCCGGGCAGGTGGAACGGGAGCGGGTTCGGTTGGCCGCGGCTGACCGGTTCGCCGCGGGAGCGACACGGACGGA